>JBAWXD010000007.1:0-48199 GCA_037144275.1 Paludibacter sp.
TACTTGCCGTGGCAAATAACTATTGATCCCCTTTGAAGTGCTGAGTAGTTACAAAATTTGATAATGAGTTAGTTGTTACAATTGCTCGTCAATTTGCAGTAACAGAAAATGAATTAGATGAACTTTATAATTTTGGAACATTGAAATTTGAGGAATATAAAAATACTCTTTCTGAAAATGATTTTATTCGATTTTCAGCTTGGAATATCCAACAAGACATCCTAAAAAGAAAAAAAGAAATTTCTACTAACTAAAAACAACATGGCACCAAACCTTTTTAACCGTTATATTTGGCTGGTCGATACAATTTACCGTTCCGGTAAAATTACTTTTGAAGAACTGAATACCAAATGGTTGCAGAATCCCATGTCGAATGGGAAGAAGATACCAAATAAAACATTTCATAATCACCGCACAGCCATTGAAGAAACCTTTGATATCAATATAGAATGTAATAAAAGTACCTACGAGTATTACATTGATAATGC
The DNA here is from genome assembly GCA_037144275.1 of Paludibacter sp. GTDB lineage: Bacteria > Bacteroidota > Bacteroidia > Bacteroidales > Paludibacteraceae > Paludibacter. Next base: position 489 of record JBAWXD010000007.1, read on the forward strand.
CGAAGATATGGAGCGTGGTGGTGTACGTCGTTGGCTGATAAATACTTTTGCAGTGAATAACCTGATAAACGAAAGTCATAAGCTGAAGAACCGCATCATTTTTGAGAACATTCCATCCGGGCAGCAATACCTGACACCTATTATTGAAGCTATGCGTGATGAGCAAAAGTTAGAGATAAACTATCAGTCTTATTGGTCGGATGCAGCTACATTTGAAATAGAGCCTTATTTCGTGAAAGTGTTTAAACAACGTTGGTATGTAATAGCTAAAAGTGATAAAGTCAGAATTTATGCATTAGACCGTATTAAAAGTCTGAATGTAACTACACATAGCTTTAAAATGCCTGTAAGCCTTGATGCCGAAAACTATTTTCAGGATTGTTATGGTATTATTTTGGGTGAAGATCTAAAAGCCGAAACGATAAAGCTGAGATTTGATTCATCACAAGCCAACTACATTCGGGCGTTACCTTTGCATCATTCACAGCAAGAAATTGAAACAACACCAGAGTTTGTTGTTTTTGAATATCGCATAAAACCTACTTTCGATTTTATTCAGGAGATTTTACTGCATGGTGACATGGTGGAAGTTCTGACTCCTGTATCATTGAGAAATGAGATAAAACAAATTGTTGAGAGAATAAATGAATTGTATATTTAATGCTGATCCCCCGTCCCTGAGAATATGCTCAATAAATGAACAAATGTTAGCGCTCTTCGACCTGATATGTTATCAGGTCGGAATGTACTATAAGGACTTGCAGTCCGCTTAAATCACCCCATACAAATAGAAATGCTTTTTCATTTTCCCGACCCATCGCTCCAAGCGACGGGGTCGGTTTATTTTAGCCGATATAATTTCACAGTCATATTACACTCGAATCGTTTTTTCTCTTTACTTTTGTATCTGATTGAATTTAAAATAAGAATCATGCGTTTCAAACAGACAGTTTTCTTTCTTTTTTTCCCTTTTCTGGCTCTAATTGCCACCAATCCTGTCGATAATTTTGTGCAAAATCCGTTGCTGGAAAATGCAAATATAAGTCTGTTGGTCAAAGATTTGAAAACCAATGAGACACTTTATCAATATCGCCCCACTAATCTGGTCACACCCGCATCTACCATGAAGCTGGTAACCACTGCCACTATACTCGAACTGTTTGGACCTGACTTTCGATTCGAAACCCGACTGGAAATTGATGGTACAATCAGCAAAGACAGTACTTTGAACGGCAATCTGTATATCCGCGGGGGTGGCGACCCAACATTAGGCTCGGAAAAACTGGGCGAAAAAGACTTTCTGCCACGCTGGGTGCAGGCAATAAAGCTAGCCGGTATCAACAAAATAAGTGGTCGCATTGTGGCCGACGAAACTATATTTGAAGACCAGGTACTAAACCCTAAATGGACGTGGGAAGATATTGGAAACTACTATGCGCCGGGTATTCACGGCATTTCGTACATGGACAACACCTACCGGATGGTGTTTCGCTCGGGGGCAATTGGCACAACACCCGAGATTCTGCGTGTTGAACCTGAAATTCCGGGACTGGAAGTTGATAATCACCTGAAAAGTACCAGCACCGACCACGATAAGGCTTATTTCTACGGCGCACCCTATTCGTTAGACCGCAGCGTGTACGGTGAAATACCTGCAAACAAAGCTGAATTCACCGTAAAAGGGGATATTCCAAATCCGGCCTTATTACTGGCACGTCATTTTCACAACCGTCTAACTCAGAGCGGAGTACAAATAGCTGATTTTGCTGTAGTCCGTACAATTCCAGCCAACAGCAAGCTAATTTACAAATATTATTCACCGGCATTGAAAGACATCATTACCGAAACTAACGTGAAAAGCAACAATCATTTTGCCGAATATCTTTTCAAGTTTATCAGCACTAAAAACAACCCAATCGGAAGCACTAACGCATCCATTTCGGCAATCCGCAAACATTGGAAGGCACTTGGACTACCCATAGACCAATTGAATCAGTACGACGGTTGCGGTCTATCACCTTGTGATGCTGTTTCAGCTACATTTTTCGTAGATTTGCTGACCTTTATGCGAACTAAAAGCCCCTATTCCGAATACTTTTATAAAAGCCTACCGGTTTCAGGTGGTCGTGGCACCCTGTCAACTTTATTGCTAAATACGGCTTTAGAAGGAAAAGTACATGCTAAAAGCGGAACGATTGAAAATGTAAAATGTTATGCTGGTTACATTGAATTACAAGACCGCACGCTGGTTTTTTCCATTATGGTAAATCATCCCAACGGTAACACACACGAAGTGGTGAAGGCGATGGAGAAATTCCTGCTTGAGATAACTGCCAACCCCTAAGACCCCCGACCCCTAAAGGGGAGAAAGAATTACTACGGTGCTAAGGGAAACTGGATTAGTCCATAAAATTTTAATTTCTGGTTAATGGATATACAAAACAAAACTAACTTCAGTTCCCCTTTAAGGGCTAGGGGTTTTATTCCTGAAACTCCTTCCACCAATGCTTTACTTTGGGAGATGCTTCGCAAAGAGCAATTAACCGAAGGTTTTGTGGTACATACTGATTTTCAGTCGGCAGGAAAAGGACAGTCCGGAAACAATTGGGAAGCTGAACGTGGCAAGAATCTGCTTTTCAGTATGCTGCTTTATCCTCAGAAAATTCCATTGGATGAATTGTTCCTGATTTCTCAGATAGTAAGTCTGGCAATCAAAAAAGTCTTGGAAAAATATACCAGCGATATTGAAGTAAAATGGCCTAACGATATTTATTGGAATGACAAAAAATTAGCCGGTATTCTGATTGAAAACTCTTTTCAAGCCAATAAAGTTAAAACGGTTATTGGTATCGGGCTGAACGTGAATCAAAAAATATTTCGAACTAATGCACCCAATCCCGTTTCACTCTGCCAAATCGTTGGTCACTCCCTAAACCGTAGCCGACTTATGAAATCCATCTGCGCAAATATCTTGGAATTGTATCGGGATCTTAACGCAGAGGTTATCCGGTTGGAATATACCGGCATTATGTACCGCCGGAATGGATTTCATAGCTATAAAACAGAAACAGAAACCTTCACTGCTAAAATTGCAGCTATTCGTCCCGATGGAAAACTGAAACTTGAAACTGAGTCAGGCGAACAGAAAGAGTTCTATTTCAAGGAAGTGCAGTTTGTTTAATTTCCTTCTAATCAGCGTTAGTGGGAGCTGCATGAGGTCACTTCATTTCTTCATAATCAACATATTCCCCTTCACTTTTATCAAAAATCTTTGTTTTTGAAGTGGGTTGTTGAAAGTCATCTGATTGGGGATTTTGAGATTGAGTATTTCGTTTTCCAAAACTGAAAATGGAACGAATAAATCCGAAAACACTGGAAATAATCATTAATCCTATGAGCAGGATAAAAATGAGAATAAATAATAAGAAACCTAACATCTTGAATTGACCCCTAACCCCTAAAGGGGAACAGAGTTACTATTGTCTATTAATATTGATAATTTGTAATTTCTTTTCTTACTCCCCTTTAGGGGCTGGGGTATTAAAATACTTGTTCAGCAACCCGCATAACACTTTGAGTTGCCATCATGCTGTAGAAATGAATACTCGGGACACTATGATTGATAAGATCTTTAGCCTGTTGGGTACACCATTCCACTCCTACTTCCACGGCATCGGCATCAGTTTTACAAGCACGTAATGCTGTTGCAAATTCCTCCGGTATATCTGTATGGAAAATCTTAGGTAGAACAGTCAACTGATTCATCAGGGTAATTGGTTTGATGCCCGGAATAATCGGCACATTAATTCCGTTTGCTCTACACTTTTCCACAAAATCATAATACTTCTGATTGTCGAAAAACATTTGCGTAACCAGGTATTCAGCTCCTGCATCCACTTTTTGTTTTGCATAAATCAAATCCGATTCCAGATTCGGTGCTTCCTCATGTTTCTCAGGATAGCAAGCCATTCCATACGAAAAAGGGGTAACCGGAGATTTCATTTTTGAACCATCCAAAAACAATCCTTCGTTGAAATTATTTACCTGAACCTGTAATTCAGTAGCATGTTTATGTCCGGTTGCTGAAAAATCACGTTCGTGTTTGGCTTTATCACCTCGCAACAAAAGTAAATCGGTAATTCCCAAAAATTGTAGGTCAATCAAGGCATATTCGGTTTCTTCGCGAGTAAAACCACTACAAATGACATGTGGAACAACCGCAATTTTGTATTTATTCTGAATGACAGCTGCAATGGCAACAGTTCCGGGGCGATGACGTTCAGCAACTTGCTCAAACAGTCCATCTACTTTTTCCTTGAAAACGAGTTCGCTACGATGTGTGGTTATGTTAATATACTTCGGATCAAATTCACGCAGGGTATCAATGGTTCGGTATACTGTTTCAATACCGTTGCCTTTCAAAGGTGGCAATAATTCAAATGAAAAGGCAGTGGATTTAGCGGTCTTTATTTTTTCTACAACACTCATCTTCAATTTACAATTTACAATTTACAATTTACAATTGAAAACTGTCATTAATAATATTTTGGGTGCAAAAGTACAATATTTTTTTAAACCTTAGGCATAACTAATATTTCTTCAACATTTCCTGCAACTTCCAGACCAGCATTTTTGCCTTTGTCATTCAACAATAAAATATTATTTTTCTTATCGAAAAGCTTCACCTCAATTTCAGAAGTCATACTTTCTTCAATACGGCCATCCATAAATCCTGAAATTGGCGAAGCCAGTTGAGTGGATTTTTCACGACGAGCATTTATATCCAACTTGTATTTTCTATTTTCCATTATCAACTCCACTTTTTCCTTATCGATGTACGATTTCTGGAGTTTTGAACCGTTGTAGGTAGTGAATTGGATTAATTGTTCGTTTATCCAAATTCCTGCAATAAAACCAATGAAGGAAGTTCCTAACCACGGTATTTTAGCAACAGAAGCTTTCAGGGAAATTCCTGATTTACTGAAATGATTGCTTTGCAGCCAGGTATAAGCACTTGGAAATGAATGACCCCAGTCTTTTTCAATATAACCCCGACCATTTGTAAAATCAATGGTTTCACCGTTCACTGTCAACTGCCCATCAATGCGATGATTCATGCTCAATATGCCGTGGTAACATTCCATGAAAGGCACAAATGAATATGGTCCCATTATTCCGGGCGAATACAATTGGTTAGGCCAGGGAATTTGCTCTGAAAACCGCAGTTTGCCTTGAACTGACGATAAATTGAGTTGAATATCGTTTATGGAAAAGTAATTCTCTGCAATTTCAATTTCAAATTTGCCCAATGTCGAAAAAAATTCCTTAACATCAAATTTGTGATATTCGGCAGTTCGTTTTTTTCCATCCAGAACCTGAATAAATGACTGCTGTTTGCCGTTTTCGTCCATGGCAATGCCTGGAATAAATGCAAAAGCACGACTTTCATCGGCAGTCACCAGTTTAAAATACCATCCTTCAAAATATTTTTTTGTTTTCCCCCAACCCTGGAATTGGTTGGGATTAAAAATAGATTTCAGTTTTTTTATCATTTAAATTTTACTCCAGTGAGTTTTTCGGATAATTCCCAAAGTTTACGGGCATCATTCTCGTTGTGCGATGCTTCGGTAGATTCAACCAAAACAGGATAGCCTTTCATCTCTCTTTTGCCATCGGGTCCGTAATATTGTCCGCCTTTCACATCAGCATCAACCGCAGCGCGAATTTCGGGCAAAGCACCCATCGAAGCCGGTTGAATTATAAATAAAAACAAGGGACGAAGCAAATTCATCAGCCATTTGGGGGCGGCATGATTAAACAGATTGGTGTCCGAAACTCCCGGATGTGCTGCAACAGCAATTGTATCAATTTTGTTTTTCTCAAAAAATCGTTGTAACTCGTAGGTAAACAGGAGATTGGATAGTTTTGAACGACCATACGCTTTGATTGGGCTGTAATTTTTTCCGTTTTCATACAGCAGATCATCCATATCCATGACACCACTTTTATGCGCCATACTGCTCACATTCACTACTCTCGAATTTGGAGTGGTTTTAAGCAGTTCAAGTAGCTGACCTGTTAATGCAAAATGACCCAGATGATTAGTTCCTATCTGGTTTTCAAAACCATCTTTGGTCAAACCATAAGGCACCATCATAATACCAGCATTGTTCAGTAATATATCTAAGCGGGAATGGTACTCTTTGAATTGATTAACAAAGGAATGAATAGATTTCAAATCAGTCAAATCAAGTTCCATAACCGAGATAATTGCTGTTGGATTCAAGCCGGTAATTTGTTTTTTTGCCTCTTCACCTTTAGCCAATGACCGACAAGCCATAACCACAAAAGCTCCTTTCTGCGCAAATACTTTTACCGCTTCAAAACCAAGACCGCTGTTACCACCGGTAACAAGTACTGTTTTACCTGTCAAATCAGGTATGCTTTCAATTGTCCAGTTTATTGATTTCATATTTATTTTTTAAATTGGTGAATTTCAAAATTCTACATAATAGGCAAACAAACCAAGGAAAATCAACAGAATCCCTGTGATTAATTTCTCATGATGTTCCAGAAAATCTGATTTTAATTTATTCACACCTTTCAGTCCCAGATAAACCAATACCACCATCATGCTAATGGTAACAATGAGATAAACCGACGAAACAATCAAAATCCCCAACCAGCCTTTGGTTGCCGCCTGAAAATAATAGGCTTCAATTTCTATACAGGGCGAAAGAAACATACCGATACACAAACTAACAAGAACAGCGGTTTTCGATTTTTTGGTTTTCAGTTTGTTTTTATCCAGAACAAAATGCTGGTGCTGATGTTTTGACCGAAAATCCAAACCAATATAAATCAACCCAATGGCAAATAAAACAACCGGTGCAGCAATACGGGTAATATAACTGTAACTCTCTGTAAGTTTAATCCCTACAAAACCAACAATTATCCCGATAATAATGGTACTGATAGTGTGTGAAAAACCGGTTATAAGGGTTGCAAATACAGATTCACGCGTGGTCCATTTTTCGGTTTTGGAAATGGCTATCAGAGGTATCCAGTGGTTTGGGACCAATGGATGTATTAACCCTAATAATAAACTGCCAATAAAAATCTGCCACATATTTCTGCCCTAATGTTAGTTTAATGTTGAATAAGCTTTGTCTTAAAATAACGCAACTACAAAGTTTTTGTTTAAAAAGATGATCCTGTTGTTCAGATATTGTGGATGTGGGTATCAGATTTCAAACGCAAACCAACTAAATCAGTATTCTCCCACAGAATCAATTCGGCTTGTTTATTCAATTCGAGAACAGCATTAAATCCTAGTATCAGAGCCGGATAATACACGGCAGCGGTAATAAAATCAATAAGAGGAAAACCCGGCAAATCTGAATGGCTTTGAAGTATCCGGTTAATTTCTGCAGTTTCTTCCGTTCCGAAATCAATAAGCATTTTTTTGGGTTCAATCGCACTAATGATTAAATTTCCGACGGAAAAGTCAACATAATTATAGCTCTTCCTGATTTCGGCAAGTTCTAGTACGGTCATTTGCTTTTTGAGCGAAACGATTGCAGAACTTAGTATTCCGTCAAAAAACGAAGTATGTGAAGATTCAACCAGACTATCATTCAGACTGAAAATGGCGGTTATGGTTTGTTGATTATCCCGCTCAACGACCATTTGTCGGAGGATTCTGTCGGGTTCGCAATACAACAAATGGCTGCTAACTCGGCTTGTCATAAGGGTTTCAGGATTCGGCTCTTTTTAAACGAATGACCTGATGATGGACGTGCTGTCATCAGATAATCGTAATTTGGTGCTCCCGGGTAATGTATTGTATCAGATTCTTGTACTAGTCGCTTTAAGCTATCCTGCTGCAGTCTATTAAATTCACGAATCAGCCGAATACTGTCGAGGGTAGCATGAAAAATACCCTTATAAGCTGAACTCGCCAATAATTGTCCTGAAACAGATTTTATTTTTAGCTTTTGATAAGCCGGCATCCTGAACGTAAACCGCCGCATAATACCATCATTTTTGACTAATTTAAAAGTATGATAAGCCTTACCATTGTAATAGTTTATTCGCAATTCGATGCGTTGCTTTCTACAGGAATCTTCAGTAGGTATTTTGAGCCGTAACTTGAGCTCATAAACATCACCATATAGCAAATTATCACTTTTTATCTCAAAATCAACTTTCGTTCGGACGGAGTCTTTGCTGAATTTATGATGCGTAGGTTTGTTCCAAATATCAAGTCTCTCTTTCCCAATATTAGCATAATCAATCGGGTGAAACTTGTTTTTATCTACAGCAATTTGTAAATCGCTAAGTTGTTTAATGACCTCATCGTAAACATTTTCAAACTTATGAGGGTTTTTTGTATACCAAACCAGCGAAGAGTCAAATTGTGCCTGTGTGATTCCGTTTCGCTTAAAAACATTATTGAAATAAGGTGCTTTTTTTGAATAAGGACCGTAATATAAACCCTTTTCACTCAGCGTTGCTTCAGTTTTATGCATGTCAACCAATACGCTTGTCATTTTACTATCGCTTAATACCAGTTTGGGTCGATCGCAAGCTGACAAAATCAACATGATTCCAAAAAGGAAAGTTAGTTGTATTGAAGTATTAGTTGTCCGTTGAAACATGAGATTCATTTTTTGTTTCGAGACTTTCATTCATTTCTTTCCGGAAGAAAATCAAAATAATCCCAACTGCCACGCTGATAGCAGAATCAGCAATATTGAAAATCGGGCTGAAAAACAGCGTTTCACCTGACGCATTTTTAATAAGCGGAAAATAAAGCATATCCACTACTTTCCCATAAAATAAGCCGGCATAACCGCCACCATCGGGGAAGATGCTTGCAATGGGTCCAAGGTAATTACTGGCACTAAAAATAATTCCATATAAAAGCGAATCAATAATGTTACCCGCTGCACCTGCCAAAACCAACGAAACTGCCAGAATATAGCCCTGACGCACCTCTTTTTTTATCAGCAAATGAATATACCAAGCCAATGCTCCTACCGCAACAATACGGAAAAGCGTGAGAAATAACTTTCCTATTAATTCCATACCAAAAGCCATTCCGTTATTCTCGATAAAGTAAATTTTGAACCAGCCAAACACATCAACGTGCTCACCTAGCGAAAAATGCAACTTAACGTAGATTTTTACCGCCTGATCAATAATCAGAATCAGCAAAATCAGCAAAACGGACTTTTTGGTAATGGACATGGAAAATAATTTATAATTTATAAACTGAGTCTTTAAGTCCCTTTATTCTTGATTTAGAGGGCTTTATTAAAACACAAAATCGGCAACAAGCATTGGTGCCGCTGCCGAATTTTGTATATCTCTTTCAATTATTTCTGGTCGTTTTTGGCTTCAATGCTCAATGTGGCATGAGGAACGGCGCGCAAACGTTCTTTCGGAATGAGTTTCCCCGTTTCACGACAAATTCCATAGGTTTTATTCTCTATACGAATCATAGCTGATTGTAAATGTTGAATAAACTTCATTTGGCGTTGTGCTAAACGTCCGGCCTCTTCTTTTGACAAAGTAGAAGCGCCTTCCTCCAGCACTTTAAAAGTAGGCGACGTATCCATAACATCGTTTCCATCCAAATTGGCAATTGCAAGTCGCAATTCTTCGTATTCGCGTTGCGCTTTTTCAAGTTTTTCGGTAATTAGCACACGAAACTCATCCAATTCAGCATCTGCATATCTTGTTTTTTCGGCCATATTTGTTAGTATTAAAAATAGGTTTGGAAAATAATTGTTTAAAATCTAGGTTTTATTCTTTTTTAAATTGTCTGCGAAAATAACAAAATAGTTTCAGTTGAACAATTATTTTGTTATTAATTTTGAAAGTAGTTTCACTATACTTTTTTCACAGACACTTTTACCTGGTATTCATCAAATTCTAATTCAGTCGCATCGGTCAATTTTTCAACTAACAACACAGCCTTGGCTAATGTTTGCGAAGCAATATATTTTGAATATTCATTAACGGCTTCATTAATTTCGTCACGGGCTTCAATTTCAACGGAAATTTTATCCACAATCTCATAACCGTTCGATTTACGGATATTTTGAATACGATTCACTAATTCACGGGCAATTCCCTCACGTACCAAAGCATCCGTAACGGTTATGTCAAGGGCCACAGTGAGTTTACCTTCGTTAGCAACGAGCCAGCCCGGCATATCTTCGGTTATAATTTCCACATCTTCCACGCTAAGTTCAACATTGCCGGATGGCAATGCAAGTAAATATTGACCATTGCGCTCAATTTCACTTATTTCATGAGTGCCAAACAAATTCATTGCAGTAGCAATTTCCTTCATTTGTTTTCCATACTTTTTACCTAAGGTTTTGAAGTTTGGTTTTATCTTCTTTACCAGATTTAGCATATCGTTATTTGCCGGAATCACTTCAATTTCTTTTACATTTACCTCGGCTTTTACCAGGTCAGTAATGTATCTCAGTTGATTAAAAGTTACTTCATCAGGAGCTGGAATTACAGCTTTACTGAGTGGTTGACGCACTTTTTTATCGGCTTTTCGGCGCAATGCTAATATCATCGACGAAGTTTGTTGAGCCAGTTGCATACAAGCCTCTAAATTACTATCAATCAAGCCTTCATCATAACCTGGAAAATCGACTAAATGAACTGACTCAGTGTTGTCTTTTCCGCTAACAGCATTCAAATCAAGGAATAATCTATCGGCAAAAAAAGGCGCAATCGGTGCCATAAGTCTGGTGACAGTTTCTAAACAGGTATAAAGCGTTTGGTAAGCCGATATTTTATCCTCGTCATATTCTCCACCCCAATAGCGTTTACGGTTCAGACGCACATACCAGTTGCTCAGGTTTTCGCCCACAAAGTCGGAAATTGCACGTCCTGCACGGGTTGGCTCGTAAGTTTCGTAGTATTCTGTTACATCTTTCACCAAACTGTTTAGCAATGAAATTATCCAGCGGTCAATTTCGGGGCGGTTTTCCATTGGAACTTCCGCTTCGGAGTAGCTGAACTTATCCACATTAGCATATAGTGAGAAAAATGAATAAGTATTATAAAGTGTTCCGAAAAATTTACGGCGCACTTCGTCGATACCTTCCGAGTCAAATTTTAAATTGTCCCAGGGCGAAGCGTTGGTCATCATATACCAGCGTAAGGGATCTGAACCGTATTTTTCGATGGCGATAAATGGGTCTACTCCATTTCCCAGGCGTTTCGACATTTTATTGCCATTTTTATCGAGCACCAACCCGTTTGAAATAACATTTTTGAATGCCACCGAACCTCGTACCATCGTACTTATGGCGTGTAAGGTAAAAAACCAACCACGCGTCTGGTCAACTCCTTCCGAAATAAAATCGGCAGGGAAGCCACCTAAATCCCCCACAGGGGGATTTATAAGTGCGTGTTTGATGAGTCTGAGCGTTCTGTCCAGTTTAAACAAAACTTCATCGTTTGTAAATCGGATTACACGAAATCCATGACTCTTAAGAATTTCTTTTTTAAGCTTATCTAGTTCTTTTATTTCTGGCGTATTATGATACCCACCATCAACTTCAATAACAATATTTTCTTTTAAACATACAAAATCAACAATGATATCTTCAATAATATGTTCCCTTCTGAATTTGTAGTTTTCAAGTAGTTTTCCACTTAAATTATGCCATAGAACTTCTTCCGCTTTAGTTGGATCTTTTCTGTGGTTTTTAGCATTTTCTTTTAAAATTTCGTACAATATAGGGTTTGCTGTTTTGTAGGTCTTAAAGTCCCCCTTCGGGGGATTTAGGGGGCTCGTCTCAAATGGATAATGAGCCTGTGCATAAGGCATTGCACCCGAATCGAACCAAACGTCAATCAGGTCAAGCTCACGTTTCATTGGTTTTCCGCTTTTTGAAACGAGAAGTATCCCATCCACATACGGACGATGCAAATCTATATTTTTTACTGCATAATTATCAGCCGTATATTCTCCAACAATGAAATTCTTGTATGGATTTTCGGCCATAATACCGGCTGAGATTGATTTTTCAATTTCAGTAATTAATTCTTCTACCGAGCCAATACAAATTTCTTCCAAACCATCTTCACTGCGCCAGATAGGAAGCGGAGTTCCCCAATAACGACTACGGCTCAGGTTCCAGTCTTGAAGGTTTTCCAACCATTTTCCAAAACGGCCGGTTCCTGTGGAAGCAGGTTTCCAGTTGATGGTTTCGTTGAGTGACATCATTTCCTCACGGCAAGCGGTAGTTTTCACAAACCAACTATCTAAGGGGTAATATAATATCGGCTTATCTGTACGCCAGCAGTGTGGATAATTATGAATGTGCTTTTCTATTTTGAAAGCGAGACCTTGTTGTTTCAGCATAACACAGAGGTCTATATCTAGTGTCGTTAGCTCAGCCGTATCTCCGGTGGGTGTTGGAACTGGAGCAATTTCGTATGCATTTTTGACGTAACGTCCGGCAAATTCGGAATACAATGTTGCATTGATATTTGACTCAACAAATTCCGGACTCAAATCTTCCAATTTATAGAATTTCCCGGTTCGGTCTACCATTGGTTGTCGGTTACCGTCTTTGTCTATTAACAATAATGGTGGTACACCGTTTTGTTTGGCGACACGATCATCATCCGCACCAAAAGTTGGAGCAATATGAACGATTCCGGTACCATCTTCAGTAGTAACGAAGTCTCCGGTGATAACACGGAAAGCGCTGCCCAAATCCCCCTTGAGGGACTTTTGGTTTGGATTAACCCAAGGAATTAGTTGCTCGTATTCAATTCCGGCTAAATCAGATCCTTTGAATTCAGCAAGTACCTTAAACGGAATGTTTTTGTCGCCGGTTTTGAAATCTTCAAACGCTAAATCTGCATTTTTAGAGTTGAAATGGGCATTCAGCAATTCTTTAGCTAAAATGTATTTTACACGATTTCCCAAATATGGATTGAAAGATTCAACCAGCAAGTATGTAATATTAGAGCCAACACAAAGTGCGGTATTTGAAGGCAAAGTCCAGGGCGTGGTTGTCCAGGCTAGGAAATAAGTATTTTTTTCATTTTTCAGCTTAAATTGGGCTACGCAAGTGGTGTCTTTCACATCCCGATAGCAACCGGGTTGGTTAAGTTCGTGAGTAGAGAGTCCGGTTCCGGCAGCGGGTGAGAAGGGCTGAATTGTGTAGCCTTTATATAGTAAGTTCTTGTTATAAAGTTGTTTGAGTAGCCACCAAAGAGTTTCAATATATCGGTTATCATACGTAATATAAGGATCATTCATATCCACCCAATAACCCATTTTGGTAGTCAAATCCTCCCATTCTTTGGTATATTTCAATACATCCTTGCGACATGCAGCATTGTAATCATCTACACTAATAGTTTTTCCAATATCTTCTTTTGTAATTCCCAGGGCTTTTTCAACACCAAGTTCCACCGGAAGTCCGTGCGTATCCCAACCGGCTTTTCGTTTCACCTGAAAACCCTGCATGGTTTTATACCGACAAAAAACATCCTTAATTGTACGCCCCATGACGTGGTGAATACCCGGAAGTCCGTTAGCAGAAGGTGGTCCTTCATAAAAAACAAACTCTGGCTTTCCTTCGCGGATTTCGACACTTTTGTGGAATACATCGTACTCCTTCCAACGATTCAACATTTCCTTGTTGACGTCAGAAAGATTCAGACCGGAATATTCTTTAAATTTATTCATATACGAATTGCAGGAATTATTAGGAATTTCAGGAACTAAAAGAAATTTTTTATAGCTGAAACAAATTAACCCCTTATCTTATTAACTGATAACTGATTTAGGGTTGCAAAATTACAAAAAATAAATGGAATATGATATTCATTAAGATTACAAAAAGTGCTTTTTGCGGACATTTGACAGTTCAAGAAAACCTTCGTGAACATATTTAAAATTCGGGCTGCCGAGTTATGAATAAGCTGGTTAGCCTACTTTCTTAATATACGTTTATAACAATTAATAAATTTTCCCACTGATTATTGTGAATTTAGTCTAACTTTGTAGGATACAAAAGGCTGAAATTTCAGAGTTGATAACTAACAGAAAATCAATTAGTCAATGGAGAATAAAACATATAGTGTCATTACAGGAACCGGAAGTTACATTCCGTCGCGAATAGTGACAAACGAAGATTTCATTTCAAATGAGTTTTATGAATCGAACGGTATAAAGATCGAAAAGTCCGGTCAGGAGATTGCTGATAAATTTCAAGAAATCACCACCATTGCGGAGCGTCGTTACATTTCGGACAATATGACAACCACCGATATGGCTTATCTGGCAGCAATTGAAGCTATCAAAGCTGCAGGAATAGAACAGGAAGAACTTGATTATGTAATTGTGGCAAATAATTTTGGTGACACAACTCCCAACAACCGTGCTTCGGATAACATACCCGCAATGGCCTCCAAGGTAAAACATAAACTAGGAATCAAAAACCCCGAAACTGTTGCCTACGATATTACTTTTGGTTGCCCTGGTTGGTTACAGGCGGTTATTCAGGCTGATTATTTCATTAAATCAGGCGATGCAAAAAAAATATTGGTTATTGGTGCCGATGTGCTTTCACGTATCAGTGACCCACACGATCGTGACTGTATGCTGTATGCCGATGGTGCAGGAGCTGTTGTGTTGGAATGCCGTGAAAGCTCTACTCCAATTGGAATTATTGCCCACAATACCCGATCTGACACTTTCAGTCATGCCGGACTCCTGTATATGGGATCTTCTAATAACCCGAATTTTGAAAGCCCAAAAGATATGTTTCTGAAAATGAATGGGCGAAGGCTTTATCAATATGCCCTTGAAACTGTCCCTCAGGCCATAAAAGCCTGTATTGACAAGAGTGGATTTACAATCAATGACTTAAAAAAAGTATTGATTCATCAAGCCAATGGTAAAATGGACGATGCCATTCTAAAACGACTTTTTAGCCTTTATGGAATTGAAAATACGCCAGATCATATAATGCCAATGACAGTACATAATTTAGGAAATACTTCTGTGGCAACACTCCCAACTTTATACGACCTGATTATTAAAAACAATATGAAAAACCACCAGATTCACAAAGGGGATCTGTTGATTTTTGCTTCAGTTGGTGCCGGAATGAATATAAACGCTGTGGTGTATAAAATGGATTAATAAAATGGAATAGATTTGAAACCGATAGTTTAGAGGTTGAATGACAAGAGAGAAAGTACCTACATAAAAAAAGATGACCAATAAGGACATCTTTTTTTATGTTTAATTTACAATTAAAGTTTTCTTCAAATCTAACTATTCGTACTCCGTGTATCTTTCACCACCACATCGTGTGCTCCACCTTCGATAATACTGGTGGAAGAAACGAGGGTGATTTTGGCATTCTGTTTCAAATCATTCAAATTGATAACGCCACAACTGCCGAGAGTTGATTTGATTTTACCTAGGGTGATGTCTAGATTGTCTTTTAGTTTACCAGCATAAGGAACAAAACTGTCAACACCTTCTTCAAACTTGAGGCTATCACTACCACCCATATCGTAACGTTGCCAGTTGCGTGCACGATTTGATCCTTCGCCCCAGTATTCTTTCATATAATTACCATTCACCATCAGTTTTCGGGTAGGGCTTTCGTCGAAACGGGCAAAATAACGACCCATCATAATAAAATCTGCCCCCATGGCCATGGCAAGTACCATGTGATAATCCTGTACGATACCACCATCGGAGCAAATGGGTACGTAAATTCCAGTTTTTCGGAAATACTCATCACGCGCCTCCGACACTTCAATCAATGCTGTGGCTTGCCCCCGACCGATCCCTTTCTGCTCACGGGTAATACAGATTGAACCTCCACCTACTCCTACTTTTACAAAATCAGCTCCGGCTTCGGCCAGATAAAGAAATCCATCACGATCTACCACATTTCCAGCTCCCACCTTAATATGTTCACCGAATGAAGCCTTGATATATTCAATTGTTTCCTTTTGATAAACGGAAAAACCATCGGATGAGTCGATACACATAATATCTACACCAGCTTCAATTAAGGCGGGAACACGTTCTTTGTAGTCGCGGGTATTAATTCCTGCACCTACCAGCAATTTCATATTATCGTCTGAGAGTTCATTGGGATTGGCTTTGTGGTTTTCGTAGTCTTTCCGAAATACGAAGTTTTTTAAATTTTGTTTGGCATCAATTATAGGTAAACAATTGAGTTTGTGATCCCAAATTATATCATTGGCTTCGCCTATGGAAATCCCAAACTCTCCTGTTACGAGTTTTTCAAAGGGAGTCATAAACTCCTTTACCTTCATATCCAGATTATCACGGGTAATGCGGTAATCACGTCCGGTAACTATTCCAAGTAATTTACCATCGGATGTTCCATCGTCGGTAATTCCAATCGTGCCATGTCCTGATCTTTCTTTCAACGCAACCACATCACTTAATGTATGCTCGGGAGTCAAGTTGGCGTTACTTACTACAAAACCAGCTTTATAACTTTTTACTTTGAACACCATTTCGGCCTGTGTTTCAATATCCTGAGAACCGAAAATAAAGGATAGTCCACCATAGCGAGCCAGTGCAATAGCCATCTTGTGGTCGGAAACGGATTGCATAATAGCCGATACAAAAGGTATATTAAGCGAAATAGGAGCTTGTTCTCCTTTTCGGAATTTTACAAGCGGGGTTCTTAACGAGATATTCCCCGGATTACATTCTTTCGTAGTTAAACCGGGTATCAACAAATACTCACTAAATGTTCTGGAAATGTCGTTTAAAATATGTGCCATAGGAGGGTTTAATAAAAGTTTTGCAAAGATAGCCAAAATTCAATTAGCAGTCAAATATTTTAAATCCTTGTTTCACAAAACCTGAGATTGAGTAATATGAGGCGATAAAAATGGCAAAAAGAGCTGTTCAGAACAATCTTAGCTTAAAATAACGATTAATAATTGCTAAAATTATCTTCCCATCGTTTAAATTCAGATTATAAATAATAACTTTGCGTTGCTTTTTTAAATCGAAATATAACAAAACAAGAAAAATACCGTTTAAATTCAAATAGAATCATTAGTGTTAATTGATCTCAACTTATTAAATCATTTCAATATTTTTATGAAACGAAAATCTCCAGTAGTCATTTTAGTAGCTTTATTGGCTTTAACTGCAAACACATTTGCCCAATCTACCGATCCGGTTATGATGACCATCAACGGAAAACCTGTCCTAAAATCTGAGTTTGAATACATTTACAACAAAAACAATTCAAACAACTCACTCGATAAAAAAACGTTGGAAGAGTATGTTGACCTGTTTGTAAATTTCAAACTAAAGGTCGAAGAAGCTAAAACACAGGGAATTGACACCACAAAATCATTTATCACCGAATTGTCGGGATATCGTTCACAGTTGACAAAGCCTTATCTGACAGATTCGAAGGTGGATGATGCTACGCTGCGCGAAGCCTATGACCGCTCGAAAGAAGATGTTGATGTGAGTCATATTTTAATCCGTATTCCTCAAAATGCTACTCCGGCTGATACTTTGAAAGCCTGGAATGACATCAATACTATCTGGAAACGGGTTCAAAAGGAAGATATTAATAAAGTGGCAAAAGAAAAATCGCAGGATCAGTCGGCTGAACAAAACAGCGGTCATATCAGTTGGATTTCAGCTTTCCGGACTGTATATCCATTTGAAACAGTGGCTTATAACACACCCGTTGGAAGCATATCGAAACCGGTTCGCACAGCATTCGGATACCACGTTTTAAAAGTTCATGCCCGCCGCAATTCATTAGGCGAAGTATTGGTTGCACATATTATGATTTTCACCTCGAAAGGGGAAGATGCTGTCAACAAAAAAGCCAAAATAAGCATTGACTCTATTTATCAACGCATTAAAGCCGGTGATGATTTTGGAACGTTAGCAAGCAAACATTCGATGGACAAAGGTTCTTCGGTAAAAAACGGGGAACTTCCCTGGTTTGGTACCGGCCGTATGGTTCCTGAATTTGAAACAGCCGCTTTTGCACTGAAAAATAAAGGTGACTATTCTGAACCTATTCAATCGTCCTACGGATGGCATATTTTAAAACTGATTGACCGAAAAGGATTAGCTTCGTACGATGAGTTGAAAGCTGATCTGGAACGTAAAATCAAACGTGACGAACGAGCAAACCGTGGTCAACAAGCCTTTTTAGCGAAATCAAGAACTGATAATAATTATCAGGTTGATGCTGCTAGCCTGAACGAATTCTACAAAGCAGCAGGCAGCCGCAAGATTAGTGATTCTGTATTCATTGCCGAAGTTGCCAAATTAGACAAACCGCTGTTTAGTTTTGCCGGTAAAAAATACTCACAAGCTGATTTTGCAAAATACCTGAAGAAAAATAACAGCTCTGATAAAACAATTGCTTCGGAAGTGATTAATGAAAAACTGGATGCCTTTGTTGATGCCGAATTACTGACTTTCGAAGATACACAACTTGAAAAGAAATACGACGATTTCCGCAACCTGATGCAGGAATACCACGACGGAATCTTGTTGTTTGAAGTCAGCAATCGTGAAGTATGGGACAAAGCTTCAAAAGACACCAAAGGTCTTGAAAAATACTTTAAAGCACATAAAGATACGTACAACAAATGGGATAAACCTCATTACAAAGGTCGTGTGATACTTTGTAAAGATAAAGAAACCTTTGATGCTGCACAGAAAATTGTAAAAAAATCGGCACCCGATTCAATTGAGAAATACTTACGCGTTCGGTTGAATGATAGCATTCAGCATGTGAAAGTTGAAAAAGGATTGTATGTTCCGGGCGACAATAAAGTAGTAGATAATCAGTTCTTTAAAACAAAAGACACCTACGTTCCTACAAAGGAGTATCCTTTTGCATTTATTGTAGGAAAACCGATCTCAAAACCGGAAGATTACAGCGATGTTCGTGGATCTGTTACGGCTGATTATCAAGAATTTTTGGAAAAGGAATGGATTAAAATGCTTCGTGCCAAATATCCGGTTAAAGTGAACGATGATATTCTGAAAACGGTTAAGAAAAACTAATATAAACTGAAACGCAAGAATAAAAGACCTAACTTTGTCTTTTATTCTTGCGTTTTGTTTTGTCTCCAATCGTAATTTAATCCTTTGAAAATGAATAAATTTACTTTCATCATTCTCCTGCTTTTAGCTGCTCTCACAAATTCATGTGGTCACAAAACACAGGATGTCAAAGGCAAACAGATTCTTGAAGTGGAAGGCAAATACCTGAATGCTGATGAAATTCAGCAAATTATACCACCCAATGTAAATGCTCAGGATAGCACCGAAATTGCCAACAGTTACATAAAGAAATGGGTAACTGACGTATTGATGTACGAAAATGCAAAGCGAAACGTAAGCAATAAAACTGAAATTGATGAATTGGTGGAAAGCTATCGCAAATCGCTGACCATTCATCAGTATCAGCAAAAAATGATTGAACAACGTTTGCCCAAAGAGCCATCGGAGGAAGATTTGAAAGCATTCTATAACCAATACAGCGATCAGCTGGCACTGAAAGAAAATGTTGTCAAGGGCTTGTTGTTGGTAGTTCCGCAAAATGCGCCAAAACTTCCCAGTGTTCGCAGTTGGGTTCAATCGGCCAATGCAAAATCGCTTGAAAGCATTGAAAAATACAGCATTCAGAATGCCATAAGCTACGATTACTTCGGCGACAAATGGATGGAATTGAGCGAGATACTCAAGAAAATACCCCTTAAAATTGAAGACGCATCTAAATTTGTTTCAAGCAACCGATTTGTGGAAACTTCAGACAGCACACAACATTATTTTCTACGAATTTTGGCTTATAAAACAGTCGGCCAGGTGGAACCTTTCGAAATGGCACGAAAACGAATTTCTGTTATTTTGCTCAACAAACAAAAGGCAGAATTTATCTCAAAGTTTGAAGATGAGCTATATAACGATGCGGTGAGCAATGAATCGGTAACGTTTTTCAATAAAAAGAAAAAGTAGTTAGCCACTTTGCTATAACTTTTTAAACTGTTCCAAACCAGCAAATAGAAACTACAAAGGGTGAAAACTTGTGCTTGTATGAGATTGTAAAAGAAAACCCACCTCCCACTTGAGTGTGAGATTCATGACGGATAATCAATTATTTGAATTAGGTATTTTTTAAAGAAAACTCTGTTCGACGAAATCGTATTCAAATTATTTCAGACTTAATAAAAGTGTAAAATGAATCCAAAGGTTGATGCATATTTAAGTAAAGTCCAAAAGTGGCAGGAAGAGTTGGAGAAATTGAGAATGATTATTCTTGACTGTCAGCTAACCGAAGAATTAAAGTGGGGTGTTCCGTGTTATACGTTTCAGAAAAACAATATCGTTTTAATTCATGTATTTAAAGAATACTGTGCAATCTTGTTTATAAAAGGCTCCTTGTTGCACGATGCTGCAGGAATTCTAATTCAACAAACGGAGAATGTGCAGGCTGGGCGGCAGATTCGGTTCAGAAGTGTTGGTGAAATCGAAAAGATCGAAAATCTTTTGAAAGCCTATATTTATGAAGCCATTGAGCTGGAAAAAGCCGGTTTGAGAGTGGAATTTAAAAAAACCACAGAATATATTGTCACAGAGGAATTTAAACAAAAATTAGTTGAAATTCCTGACTTAAAAACTGCTTTTGAAGCACTGACACCGGGAAGGCAAAGGGCTTACCATTTTTATTTTTCTGAACCCAAACAATCTAAAACACGAGAATCGAGGATAGAAAAATGTATTGCACAAATTCTCAATGGTAAGGGATTAAATGATTAGTGCATACAAAAAGTAATTGAATTCGCTAACGATAATAGAAAAACAAACTCAAATGATCTTCAGTATTTCCTTGTGACCGAGAATGATGTTTTTGGGAAAAACAATACCGGCAAGGAAACTCCAACCACCAGTGCAAAAAGAATAAATAGGGTAGTCAGTCCGTTATGGACGAAATCGAGCATAAAACCCTGCGATTTAATTACATCGGTAGTTCGCATAAATTTGATTAAACCCAGAATAGTTCGATAAGCAAACAATCCCGGAATCATAGGAAGAAGTGAAGGAAACGAAAAAACTTCAGCAGGACAATGAATAATTCGGGCAAATAAAATACTCAACAATCCGATACAGGAAGCAGCCACAAAAGTTGCCATCGAAATATCGAGCCTGGCATAATGGATAAGCGCAAACCGCAATCCGTGACCAATAGCAGCCAGCAAGGCTGAAACTGCAATAGCATTGCGCGAAGGATTTGAAATGACCGCAAATCCAATAGCTGCAATAGCAGCCAATGAGCCATCAATCAGTATCAAATGAATCATTTCAGTGTTTATCATAATTTCTCCAATCCTAAGATTAACATAGAAGCAAACAATCCAAGAGCAATACATACAATCAGACTGGAAGCATTAACCAGTCGTGCAATTCCGGTAAGCACATGACCTTCGATAATATCCAGAATAGAATTAATCAGCGGAACACCGGGAATTAAAAATAATACGCTGGATGCTAAGGCAATTTCAGGTGTAGCACCCCAGTGGAACACGTAACCTAAGCCTGCCAGCAAGGAGGCAACAAAAGCACTGGTGCTAAATACAATCAGGTGATTAATATGCTTTTTTATCATTTCCTGTCGGATAAAAAATCCTGCCAGTGTGGCCAAAAATACAAATCCAATAGCGAAAATATCCCCTTTAAACAATGCACAGAACGAAGCATTGGCACAGCTCACCAATATCAAAACCAACCACCGCGACATTCGTTTTTGAGTCACAATATCATGGAAACGATTTAATATTTGATCGAAAGTGAGGTTTTTGTCAAAGGTATCCCAACTCAACGAACTTAAATCGGAAACAATAGTAAAATTGAGCAGCAAAGGTTTGGTTTTCTTTATCAACGTCAACCGGTTCTGTTGATCTTCTTTGTTCGTAATCGTCATCATAATGCTCTGCTGGAAAACCGAAAGTTCAATAAAATAACCGAATTTAGCTGCCATGCGAGAAATATTCTGAATAATCCGCATGGTGTGAGCCCCCGAAGTCATTAGCTCAGCAGCAATATCGGTCAACAAATCAGCAATCTCCTGAATGTTAGGTTCTTTTTGATTGGTTTGATTGATCATTGAGTTTTGTTTGAAAAACATTATTTTGGCTACAAAGGTAATAAAAAGCCCTCATTTATTTGGTTGTGTACAAGTTTTTGAGTAAAATTGCACAACAATATCAGAAAGCATGAACTGTGTGTTTATCAGGATGTTTTGTGAATATAAAGTTGTTAGAAAATGAAAATTGAAAAATTTGATGTAACCGGCATGTCGTGTGCGGCTTGTGTGGCAAGTGTCGAGAAAAGCGTTAGCAAACTAAGTGCTGTAAAAAGCGTGAATGTAAATCTGCTGACCAATACCATGAGCGTCGATTATGACGATTTGCAGCTTACCACCGATATGATTGAGAAATCGGTGGAAATGGCCGGCTACGAAGCCCATGTAAGACCTTCGGTTGTATCTCAACCGATGAAACAAACACCCAAAGTAGATTTTGCACTCGAAGAACAAAAGGAACTGAAGCGTCACTGGATTACTTCGCTCATTTTTCTGATTCCGTTGCTGTATGTTTCGATGGGTCATATGTTGGGTTTGCCTTACCCTATTTATTTGCATAATACTGAATTTTCATTCTATTATGCATTTATTCAGTTTTGGTTGCTGATGCCAATCATGTACAACAACCGAAGCTACTTCAGCAAAGGATTTAAAAGCATTTTACGAGGTTCACCCAATATGGATTCGCTCGTTGCCATTGGTTCGGGAGCTGCTATTTTATACGGAGTTTATGCACTATTCCGCATAATGTATGGATTGTTATACGGATATTATGAATCAGTACTTCATTACCGAAACGATTTGTATTTCGAATCAGCGGGTACAATTCTGACTTTGGTTACGCTCGGCAAATACCTCGAAGCCAGATCGAAGCGAAGAACTACCGATGCCATTACCCGATTGATGGATATTTCGCCTAAAACGGCTAATGTAATCCGAAATAAGATTGAAATGGAAATTCCGGTAGAAGAAGTGGAATTGGATGAAATGGTTGTGGTTCGTCCCGGACAGCTTGTGCCGGTAGATGGAGTGGTTATCAGTGGAAATTCTTCGGTCGACGAATCGCCTTTGACAGGAGAAAGTATACCTGTTTTTAAACAAAAGGGTGACACGGTACTTTCGGCAAGTATTAATAAATCTGGCTCATTTACTATTCGTGCAACGAAAGTAGGAAATAACACCACACTTCAGCAAATTATTCAATTGGTGGAAGAAGCATCGTCGTCCAAAGCTCCTATTTCCAAACTGGCTGATAAAATCAGTGCGATTTTTGTTCCGGTGGTAATACTCATTGCCATTGTTGCCACGGTAGCCTGGAAAATGGCAGGTCAACCCTTCGATTTTGCCTTGTCGATTGGTATTGCAGTTCTGGTAATTTCTTGCCCGTGTGCTCTGGGACTTGCAACTCCTGTAGCTATTATGGTGGGAACAGGTAAGGGAGCTGAACATGGTATTTTGATTAAATCGGCAGAAACGCTCCAAATGGCAGCTAAGATTGATACAGTGGTGTTGGATAAAACCGGTACACTGACTGAGGGAAAGCCTCGTGTTACTCATATTATAACAGCCAAATCTACAACCGAAACTGAATTGCTTGAAATTGCTGCTTCCCTGGAAAAACCATCTGAACATCCCTTGGCAGAGGCTATTCTGATAAAAGCCAAAGTAGAAAAAATTCATGTTCAATCGGTTGAAAACTTTCAGTCAATTGCAGGTCAGGGTATCGAAGGAGTGATAAATGGTAAAAGTTATATGGCCGGAAATCTTAAACTAATGACCGACCGCAAAGTAAAAATGCTTGATTTTGAAGCGCTGTCTGATAAATTAGCCGACGAAGGAAATACGCCTTTATTTATTGCGTGTGGAAAAACCCTGATGGGAATTATTGCAGTGGCCGACGTGCTGAAACCAACCAGCATTAAAGCTGTTGAATTGTTTAGAAATCTTGGAATCGATGTGGTCATGCTTACCGGTGATCATGCCCGCACAGCGGCTGCTATTCAGGCTCAATTGGGCATTACGACAGTAATTGCCGATGTATTACCCCACGAAAAAGACAAAGAAATAAGCCGTTTGCAGGCCGAAGGAAAAATCGTTGCTATGATTGGCGACGGAATAAACGATGCTCCGGCGCTGACTCGTGCGAATCTGGGAATTGCTATTGGTGCAGGAACGGATGTGGCAATAGAATCGGCTGATGTGGTGCTTATGCGAAGCGATTTATTGGATGCCGTCACTACATTGCGATTGAGTAATGCAGTGATGATCAATATAAAACAAAATTTATTTTGGGCATTTTTCTATAATATTATCGGAATTCCATTAGCTGCCGGAGTATTTTACAATATGCTCGAGTGGAAACTGAATCCAATGTTTGCAGCGGCTGCCATGAGTTTCAGTTCAGTGACAGTGGTACTGAATGCGCTGCGATTGCTTCGGTTTAAACCTGAATTTGAAATCAAAGCTTTTAAACCAAATCGGTTCAAAATTGTTATACCGAAAGATATCACTGCAACGCTTCAAAATGGAACTGATAAATTAATTAAACTGATAAAAAAATGACAGAAAAAACATTGCAAATAAAAGGAATGAGCTGCGGTCATTGCTCCGCTCGTGTGGAAAAAGTACTGAATGCAATCGATGGCGTGAATGCCAAAGTGGATTTGGAATCTAACTCTGCGAAACTGACACTTTCTAAGGAAATTAGTGATGAAGCCCTCAAAACCGCTGTAGATAATATCGGTTATGAAGTGGTTGGAGTGAAGTAATTCAGTAAAAACTCTTT
Source organism: Paludibacter sp. (assembly GCA_037144275.1). Classification (GTDB taxonomy): domain Bacteria; phylum Bacteroidota; class Bacteroidia; order Bacteroidales; family Paludibacteraceae; genus Paludibacter. Next base: position 25,470 of record JBAWXD010000007.1, read on the forward strand.
TGAAAAGGCAGTTTCAAAACGATTGAAACTGCCTTTTTAATTTTTATAAATCACGCTTTGTGTTTCGTCCTACCAATGACCAACCCACGGTAAAAGTAAGTTGATTACCCTGAAATGGTGTTAGCGTTGAAGCTGGCATTAAGTATGATAACCGCAACCTCACAGCCGTATAGCTAGGATTGAAAGATGTATTTTTGAATTTAATATCGCAGTTTACACCTACCAGAGTACAAAATGAAGCTAATTCCTTATTTTTAAGTCCCGGATCATTTTCAATAGTGTTTTCAGTGGGATCGAGAAAGTTTCCACCAATTCCTCCAAAAGGCGTTATTGCAATATTTTTAGTATCAACAAGTTGATAACCTAGACTTAGTTCGACAATAGAAAGATTGGCTGAAGTACCTGCATATAAAGTGCTAAGGTTTTCAAAGGGAATATTCGTTTTCACCTGATTGATAAAAACACTTGCTCTCAGAAACATCGCCATCCGCTTGTAATATCCATCAACGCCAAAGGCAAATCCAAGACCGTCCGAGAGGTAATTCTTAGTTTTTCCCTGGGTATTCAAATACCCAAATGAAGCTTCTTCGCCAAATGCCCAATCGGCTTGTTTGAAAACCCTGCGAATCTGATTCCGAATATAATGTTCATATTTTGACGCCTTAAATTTCGTGAGAAACGAATCGCATTGCTGATTGATATCATCCTGCGCTTTCTGTCGCAAATTTTGAGTTACATTCGAATTATCAAAGATATCATTCAGCGAAAGTTTCAACAATTCTTTATCTTCGACAGTGAGGTTTGATGCCTCAATTTGCTTGTAGATTTTTTGCAGATATATATATGAAAACTCGTACAATTTTGCACCCAACTGTTTATCGGTAGGTTGTACTTTTCGGGTTCGTTTTTCAGATTCAACTTTAAACAGAGAATCCAAGCGCATAATTTCATTCAACGAATATGAATAGTTCTGAGTGAGTGTGCCTAAATAAATTTGTTCAAAAGCAGTAAACACGGAATAATTAGTATCCGCCACTTTATTATTCAGGTATAAATACGCTTCAGTTACTTTCTCGATATCTCCGGCGATGTAAAAATCCATGACCAGATTCCGGCCCTTGGAAATCAGTTCGGATTTGGATGGTTCGTAATTTCGAATAGAGCTTGCAATGTCTTGAGAATGTGCAGAATAAAAGCTAAATGTAGCTAGTGCTAAAAGCAGGATGAGTTTTTTCATATTTCAGAATTTATTTACCCAACAAAAGTAATTAAATTCTGAAATAGATTAACTAAATAGTCGTAAAAATCAAATTTTTTCTTTCAAAAATCTTCCAGTATAGGAAGAATCGCAGTTGATTAATTCCTCCGGTGTTCCTTCAAAAACCACATTTCCACCATGATCACCACCTTCGGGACCAATGTCGATAATATGGTCGGCGCATTTAATTATTTCAATATTATGCTCAATAATAATAACCGTATGCCCTTTGGAAATCAATGCATCAAAGGCTTTTAGCAATGTTTTAATATCATGAAAATGAAGTCCGGTGGTTGGTTCGTCGAACACGAAGATGGTTGGCTCAGGCTTTTCGTTAGCCAGAAACGAGGCCAACTTCACGCGCTGACTTTCGCCACCCGACAGCGTGCTGCTCGACTGTCCGAGTTTCACATAACCCACACCCACATCCTGAAGCGGTTTCATTCGTTTTACAATTTTCTTTTCAGTGTTGCCGGTTTGTGCCGAGAAAAACTCAATGGCCTGATTTACGGTCATTTCAAGCACATCGTAAATGTTTACATCTTTATAATGAACATCCAGAATGTCTTGTTTAAAACGCTTGCTGTGACAATGTTCACACTCCAGCACCAGATCGGCCATAAATTGCATTTCCACCGTTACCGTTCCTTCACCCTGACATTCCTCGCAGCGACCGCCTTGGGTATTGAATGAGAAATGCGATGCAGAGTAATTCATTTGCTTCGACAATTGCTGGTCGGCAAAAAGCTTGCGGATTTCGTCGTAGGCTTTGATGTAGGTCACCGGATTGGAACGCGACGAACGACCAATGGGATTTTGATCTACAAATTCAATGTCTTTGGCCAATAACATACTGCCTTTAAGCGTTCCAAACTGTCCGGTTCGGTCAGCCACACCACCATAATGTTTTTTCAGGGCAGTATAAAACACATTGCGTACCAGCGACGATTTCCCCGATCCACTCACACCGGTTACAACCGTCATTACATTCAGCGGAAATTTCACATTAATGCCTTTCAGGTTGTTTTCTCGCGCACCAAGTACTTCAATATAGTTATTCCACTTACGGCGATGCCTCGGTACGTCGATAACTTCTTCTCCAAAAAGATACTTTAAAGTGAATGAATTAGAAGTATCTAAAGTCCCACTAACAGGGGGATTTAGGGGGGCTTCACCCTGAAAAACCACTTCGCCACCTTTTCGTCCGGCATACGGTCCAATATCGATGATATAATCTGCAGCTCGCATAATTTCCTCATCGTGTTCCACCACCACCACGGTATTTCCTAAATCGCGCAGCTGTTTCAGCACTTTTATCAACAAATGTGTGTCGCGCGAATGTAGTCCGATACTCGGTTCGTCCAAAATATACAGCGAACCCACCAGACTGCTTCCCAAGGAAGTAGCCAAATTAATCCGCTGACTTTCACCACCTGAAAGTGAATTCGATAGACGATTCAGGGTCAGGTAACCAAGTCCGACATCCAATAAAAAATGAATGCGATTATTTATTTCAATTAAAAGGCGTTTAGCAATGGTTGCATCCTGTTCGTCGAGGTGAATATTTTCAAAAAACTCATTCAGGTTTCTTACAGAAAGCAGCACCAGCTCCAAAATAGATTTTCCACTTACTTTGATATACGAAGCTTCTTTTTTCAACCGGCTACCATTGCAGGAGCTACAGGTTGTTTTTCCCCGATAACGAGCGAGCATTACGCGGTACTGAATTTTATATTGATTGGCTTCGAGCATTTTGAAAAAGGCATTTAGTCCTTCAAAATATTGATTCCCTGTCCAAATTAACTGACGCTGTTCATCAGTCAGTTCGTAAAACGGTTTGTGAATAGGAAAATTAAACTTTGAAGCACTGTGAATCAGCTGATTTTTCCATTCGCTCATTACCTCGCCTTTCCAGCACACCACAGCGTCTTCGTAAATCGAAAGCGTTTTGTTTGGTACCACCAGATCCTCGTCGATGCCAATCACCCGCCCGAAACCTTCACAAACAGGACAAGCACCAATTGGACTATTGAAGCTGAAAGTATGAACAGTTGGAGTTTCGAACTGTATTCCATCAGCTTCAAAACGTTTAGAAAAAGAAAGAATTTCGGATGTATCTGAAGTAAAAACTTTCAATGAGCAAACTCCATTTCCTTCAAAAAATGCTGTTTCAACAGAGTCGGTAAGTCGGCTCACAGTTTCCTGATTATGATCCACAGTTAAACGGTCGATAATCAGATAAACTTCAGGATTATTTTTGTTTAAGGCATTCGGTTTAATAAAGTCAACTATCTGGATCGTTTCCCCATTTGCTTCAATTCTACTAAATCCTTGCAATTGAAGACTTTGAAGCTGCTCATTCAATGTACGATCCACAGTGGCCAGTACCGGAGTCAGCACCATAAGCCGGGTTCCATCAGCGAATTCCATGGCTGCATCAATGACATCTTCCGATTCGTGTTTCTTTACCAGTTCGCCCGAAACAGGGGAATAGGTTTTACCAATTCGGGCATAAAGTAATTTGATATATTCATAAATTTCGGTAGAGGTACCCACTGTTGAGCGTGGATTCCGGGTATTAACCTTTTGCTCAATGGCAATGGCAGGTGGAATTCCTTTGATATAATCTACTTCGGGTTTGCTCATGCGTCCCAAAAATTGACGGGCATAAGACGAAAGACTTTCTACATAGCGGCGTTGACCTTCGGCGTAAAGTGTGTCGAATGTCAGCGATGACTTTCCGGAGCCCGAAAGTCCCGTAATAACTACCAGTTTATTGCGTGGAATCTCAACATCTATATTCTTCAGATTATGAACTCTGGCACCTTTTATGATTATATTTCCCTGTTTTGACATGATTTAATTAATTCATAATTAATATTTCATGATTCATGATAAAACCGAAAAGGAGTTGTCTTTTCAGCCAATAATGAACAAAAAACTATCAACTAAATTTGACCTGCAAAGATACGATTTAAGAAATGAATATTAAAGGTTCAGGAATCTTTAAAGAATAAAACTATTTTAAATCCAAAATGTTCTAATGATATCAATATATAATAATTATGCGGAAAATCCATTAAAACTATACAGTAAAAATGAATAAATTGGCCATAATACTTGACTTTACGAATAAATATTGATTTTTATTGATCAAAGCCATTGTTTTATGCAAAATATATTGTACTTTTGCGGCGAATCTAAATAATTATACATATTTATGAAAAACAAACGTAATCGTTTACAGATTATCTCTGAAATTCTCCGGTCAACAGTTGTAGGAAGCCAGGAAGAATTGCTCAAAATTTTAAGTGACCGACAGTGTGATGTAACCCAGGCTACCCTATCACGTGATTTAAAACTGCTCAAAGTTGCCAAAACGCCGCTTTCGAACGGTGCATACAAGTACATTTTACCTTCGTACAACAAACCGCTTCCAAACACTGGTTCATTCAATACACTGATAGCCCATGGTGCTGTTTTGAGTCTTGAATTTTCAGGACAGTTAGCTGTCGTGAAAACAAAACCCGGTTATGCCAGTGCTATAGCCTGGGATATTGACAACAAAGCTACTGAAAAGGTATTGGGAACTATTGCGGGTGACGATACTATTTTAGTTATACCACGTGAAGGAGTTAGCCGTGAAGATATTCTCGATATGATGAATATCACCTTTTCCGAAAGGGATTAATTAAATTTACTTGCTGATAATAAAGTATTTCTGTATCTTTGTTGCCCTTTTGCAAAAAAGGCAAAGTGTTCTGTTGACAATATGGAAACAGAATAGATTAAGTAATACATTTTTTAAGAGTTGCTTTCAAAACAAAAAAGAACTCATTTAAGTTGAAGATGGAAAAAGAAATTGCCGTTGATGAGATATCTGTACAAGTTGCAGATGAGCGTTATTTATCTTATGTTGATACTATTTTGAGTACTATAGCTGAGGCAGCCAAAGTTCGTGGAACAGGTATTGCCAGACGCTCTCCCGAGTATATCGAGCAAAAAATGAAAGAAGGGAAAGCAATTATTGCTTTAGCAGGTGACGAGTTTGCCGGATTTTGTTATGTTGAAAGCTGGGGAAATAAAAAATTTGTTGCCAATTCAGGATTGATTGTTGTAGATAAATACCGTGGAAATGGATTGGCCAAACGTATCAAGCGTAAGGCATTTGAACTTTCGCGTAAGCGTTATCCTGACGCTAAAATATTTGGACTTACTACCGGTCTGGCAGTGATGAAAATCAACTCGGAACTTGGTTATAAACCTGTTACCTTCTCCGAACTAACTGACGATGAGGCTTTTTGGAAAGGCTGTCAGAGTTGCGTAAACTATGACATTCTTCAACGCACTGGTCGTAAACACTGTTTATGTACCGGTATGTTATTCGACCCGGCAAAGGATGTTGAAAAATAATTTAGGATTGAAAGATTTACAATTTACGATTTAAAGACTGTCGACTATTGACCGTTTATTTGAGATTTGGAAAAATGAAAGAAAAAGTATTATTAGCATTTAGCGGAGGATTGGATACCTCGTTTTGCGCCATGTATCTGGCTCAGGAAAAAGGATACGAAGTTCATACTGCCGTTGCAAATACGGGTGGTTTCAGTGACGAAGATTTGAAAGTAATTGAAGATAAAGCTTTTCGTTTAGGTGCAAAAACTCATATAGCTTTGGATGTAACTCAGGAATACTACGAGAAAAGCATTAAATTTATGGTTTTCGGAAATGTATTACGTAACGGTACTTATCCTATCTCAGTTAGTTCCGAACGAATTTTTCAGGCCATTTCCATTATCAATTATGCCAAAGAAATAGGTGCCGACTATGTTGCACACGGAAGTACCGGTGCCGGAAACGATCAGGTACGTTTTGATTTGACCTTTGATGTTCTGGCTCCAAATATCAAAATTCTGACACCAACACGTGATATGGTGTTGACCCGCGAATATGAAATCAATTATTTGAGAGATCATGGTTTCAAAGCTGATTTCACAAAAATGGAATATTCCATCAATAAAGGACTTTGGGGAACTTCAATAGGTGGAAAAGAAACATTAAAATCCGAGCAAACTTTGCCTGAATCAGCTTATCCGAGCCAAATTGAAAAACAGGATGAAGTATCTGTTACAATTGAATTTGAGAACGGTGAAATTTGTGCCATAAACGGTGAAAAGAATGCTAATAAAGTTCTTTTAATCAACAAATTGGAAGAAATTGCAAGTAAATATGGTATTGGTCGTGATATGCATATTGGTGATACGATTATCGGCATTAAAGGTCGGGTTGGTTTTGAAGCCGCAGCTCCGCTTTTAATTATTAATGCACACAAAATGCTTGAAAAACACACGCTTACCAAATGGCAACAATACTGGAAAGACCAACTCGGCAATTGGTATGGCATGTTTTTGCACGAAGCTCAATATCTTGAACCGGTCATGCGTGATATAGAACAATTTCTTCAAAGTTCACAACAGAACGTGACTGGTACGGTCATTGTAAAACTTCGTCCGTACAGCTACAGCCTTATTGGTGTAGAAAGTCCGTTCGATTTAATGAAAACTGACTTTGGCGAATATGGTGAAATAAATCGTGCCTGGAGTGCCGACGATGTGAAAGGTTTTACCAAAATTCTTGGTAACCAAATGAAGATCTATTATAACGTTCAGAAACGGAACGGGAAATCATAAAATTGTGACAATGAATTTCTTGTTTTACAATTTTTGATGCCGAATATTGGCATAGAATAAATACAATAAAACTGAAAAAACACGATTGAAAACCTCTGCCTTTTAGGTAGAGGTTTTTTTTATCAATTATTAAAACAGATATATTGTCTGGTTTTTCATTCCTGGAAAACAAAATATTTTGTATCTATTTGAATATCAGATTAGCGTTGTTCTAAAATTCCATTTAATGGATACAGAGGTATTGATTATTGTCTAATTAGGAGAACGACATTCCACCGTTTATATCCACATTTGTACCAGTAAGATAATCTGAATCTGAGCAAGCGAGAAATAACACCAAATCTGCAATATCACCTGCATCACCTTCACGTCGAAGTGGATATACAGCTTTCATACGTTCGCGGTTTTCGGGCGTGTTGAAGCGATCGTGGAACGAAGTGGCAATGGTTCCCGGAGCTAAAGCATTGACACGTATTCCTTTCGGTCCGAGTTCTTTGGCCATAGAACGGGTGAAGGTCATCACTGCCCCTTTGGCTGTTGCATAAAGCGAAGCACCTGGTCCGCCACCATCGCGTGCTGCTAAAGACGAGAAATTTACTATGGCTGAACCGGTCGGCATATGTGGAACAGCTTCGCGGGTACAAAGCCAGCAACTTTTCATGTTCACATCCATTAGTAGATAATACCAGTCTTCATCCTGTTCGGTAATTGATTTGCGTCCAAAAAGACCACCAACAACGTTTATCAAAATATGAATTTCCGAACCAAATGCTTTCAATCCTTCCTCAAAAACATGTTTTACATCTTCTGCTTTTGTCATATCACCCTGAACAATGATTCCTTCAGAACCGTATTCCTGAACCATTTTCAATGTCTCATTTGCATCATCAGGGTTGTCAAAATAATTGATGACAACTTTTGCTCCTTCCGAAGCCAGTTTTACTGAAATTGCACGACCTAAATCGCGCGCTCCACCGGTTACAACGGCAACTTTTCCTTCTAATTTCATATTGGTTTTTATTTTCAATTATATTTAAAAATTATATCATTTTCAAATTGTCACATTATCACATTATTTTATTTGTTCTATTTTTCCGGCCGTCAGATAAATGGATGCTAATGATAATGGAACCAGTGTGGCCAATAAGCCGAAAAGCAACGGCCAACTTTCGATTTTTCCAGCAAAAAGTATAGCTAAAATTGTTCCTAAAACAGCTGCAGCACCTCCCAGACCAGCCAACGATCCTACAGATTTTCCGCAATGGAAATCGCTGGGTAAAGTTTGTATATTGACAATGGTGAACTGGAAACCACCCAGTACAAATGCCATTAAAATAACTGCCAAAACAGCATTAGAAGCCATTACCGAAGCAATGATGGCCGGAATCATAATCAGTCCGCCGGTAAACATAGCCGTTTTACGGGCTTTGTCCACTGTGGCACCTTTGCGGATTAAATAACCCGAGAACCAGCCGCCCGCTAATCCACCAATCATAGCTCCCACGTAAGGAATCCAGGCCGAAAAAGCAAGTTCTTTTATATTCAGTTTGAATTCTTCCACCAGATACATGGGTAAAAACGTCACGAACATCCACCAAATCGGATCGAGAAAGAAGCGTCCCAGAATTACCGAATAGTTTTTTCGGTTCGACAGCAGTTCACCCCAGCTTTTGGCACGGTCGTTTGTCATGCTAGCTTCCGGCTGTCCGCTCAGAATATATTCACGTTCCTTTTCAGTAATCCATTTGTGTTCTTTTGGACCTTTTTTGTTGATTATAAGCCATGGAATAAGCCATGAAATACCCAAACAACCAACTACCACGAACGTCATTCGCCAGCCCAATGAAATATAAAGCATCAGTATAATAATCGGAGCTAAAATAGAACCGATAGATGCTGCTGCACCAAAAAGTCCCTGAGCAAAAGCACGTTCGTTTTGCGGAAACCATTCGGCATTGCTTTTGGTAGTTCCCGGCCACGGACCGGCTTCACCTAATCCCAGCATCATTCGGAAACCGGTAAGCGTAACTTTCCCCTGTGCCAGTGAAGTCAGCGCATCGGCTGCTCCCCAAACCAGAACCGAGGTGAAGAAACCACGGCGTGTACCTATTTTGTCATACAGTTTTCCGGAGAAAAGCTGACTGAAACCGTAGGCAATCATAAAAAAAATGGTGATTTCTCCCAATAAATCCTTGGCTTGCTGAGCAGCCACTTTTGGCGAAGCTTTTGAATCGACAATGCCCAGATCGTAGGCAATTCCCTGACGATTTACGACAATCTTACCCTTGTTTTTGAATGAAACATATTCCGCTTTTTGCGTAATGACATCGCCTTTTTTGGATACCAGCTTGTACGTATTTTCCTGTTTCAGAAATTCGGCCTGATTTTCCATTCCCGCATTATCACATTTATCGACCAGTTTGTATTCAATGTTGGCCACCCACATATAATTGAGTGTTCCACGATCGAGGTAATTGATAATGGTGATAACCATAATCATCCCGATGATCCACCAGCGCAATCCTTTGATTTTCATCTTATTTCAATAAAAAATCCTGTCGCATCGGACTGAACGTGTCTATCAAAATACCTTCTTCAAGACAGTTTGCTCCATGCATCACATCCGGTTCAACATAAAATCCATCGCCGGGGTTCAGAATCTGTGTAACTCCATCGATAGTAACTTCAAAAATGCCACTAACCACATAGGAAGTCTGCGAATGGATGTGTTTATGTTGATACCCAATACTACCTGTTTTAAATTTGATTTCGAGCAGCATTAGCTGTCCGTCGTAACCCATTAATTTCCGGGTTAATCCACCATCTACTTCTACTGTAGGAAGTTCAGTTCCGAATAGAAAATTCTCACTTTTTGTTTGCATAATAAGTTAGTTTTGTATTTCCGAAAAATAATAATTACCTATAAATGAAATCTTTTTGTCGTTGATTGTAATCGTTCGTAATTTTGAATTTCCAAAATCTCTGTTTAAAGTAATAAACAAAAATGTCTGTCCGTTTTTAAGACTAATTTTTACTGCCGAAAAAAACTCATCTTCTTTAATTAAATTTAATCCGGTTAGATTAGTTTCGTAATTTTCGGTTATTTCACGCTTTAAATCGTACAAACCATGGGGTTCAATAAGCGAAACAAAAGTATGAGTCGAAGCATTTGGCTGTCGAACCAAAAAGCAGGCTGTATTACGCAGATTGAAATCGGGGTCGCCGGCACCAATTCGGGTCATCATAAACTGTGTTTTGGCATCGGTAAGCGTTGTAATGCTGTAAAAACGGTTTTCGTTCAGGAAGGTAAAATTGGCAGATTCCTTTTCTGTATTTCCGGTCGCTTCCAGCCAAAGATGCTGATACCCATTTTTCTTCCCTAATGGTTTTAAATTCGTTGTGTTTTTATGAATCGTAAAGTCAGTGGAAATCATTTGACCATTGTAGTAAAATGGTAAATCAAGCTGATGTGTAGAATCGGATTTTATCCGGAAAATATCCAGCACAATTGGATATTCAAACGCTTTGTTTTTTATCATTGCCATTGTTCGGTTTAAATTTACAGCTTCATAGGCATGCGAATCAACAGCTGAAATAACTTGAATATCAGTATTTTCACAATCAAAATAGTTTAAATCAGAATGGAATTGAGATGAAATTTTAATATCGCCATTGAAATTGCTTACGCCGTCTACTGTTACGGTATTATGCGCAATGGTTTGCATTCCCCAAGTATGATTTTCCTTTGTATAACCGCCCCCATCTTTAGGTTCAATGTTCAGAAATCGCACCGATCCATAATCGGGTAAAATGCAGTTCCCATTATCATAAAAAATCATAGAGAGTTTATCGAAATGTCCATGCGAAAGTCCATGTGAAGTAGCTTTGAAGGTCAGGCAACTTTGCTTACTGTCCATTCCACTTCGTAAAATCGCAATTCCACCTTCATCGCCTTTAGCTCCATCATGAAGCAGAGTTGATTTTGTTTCAAACGCCGGAATATTTCCCATTGAAACAGCTTTTGCCGTGGACAATCCCTCTTCAGAAACGAGGTAAGAGTTTTGCACCCGGGCAATATCGAGTAATTGTTTATTGGCCGGATTATTTTTATAGGCAATATCGACAGCATAAACTATTTCCTGTGTTGCATAGGTTTTATCAAGCGCATCGTTCAATTTAAAAAACTCACCGTTGTAAGCACATTGAAGCGATGTATTGACTGCTTTCTGCAATATTCCATCCCGATACTTGAAAATATTGAGTTCGGGCTGCTGATTCTGAATAACCTGAGCAAAAGTCATAAATGGCCATATGGCATAACGTTGATAATAAGGACCTTCAGTATAATATCCATCCGGCGAAAAAAGCATGTCCAACTGTCTAAAAAAACCGCTTTTGCCATCTTTGTTTGAACCATATAGCGTTTTTGCCACCAGTTCTTTGTCGCCCATAGCATACCCAATCATGCCCACAGCCGACAAAGCCCAGGTACCGTGGTTATGCATTTTGTTGAAGGTAGCGTAATTACCCGGATTTCCATTCGACAGAAATTCAGCCATGGGGCGGAAAAGGTTTTTCTCAATCAGCTGACGGTCTTTATCTGCCATAAAATTGTAAACGCAATCGTACGCATTTGCAGTATGAACCAGCCAAACTGCATCGTTCAATGTTTGCCAGAAAAGCTTTCCACGTGCTTCGGATTTGATAACCGGATGCAGAGGAAGAGTTGGATATAATTCGGCATATTTCATTAGCATATCCCGAACAAAGTCAGCATATTTCTTGTCAGCACTAATTTGAAACAAAATTCCGGCAGCATTCATCGCGTAATAATTGTTTTTATGCTTTTCGTGCGAATATCCACCGCCACCATCTTTCGGAACCGGAACTTCGATCTTTTCAGCTAATGCTTTATCGGCAATGGCTTTCAGCTCACTCAGCGATTTATCGAAAGCCAGATATTTTCCAAGCGAAGATTTAATTTCCTGAACCCCCTTGGATGTGAGAAATAAATTAGGATGCTCTGCAGCATTGATTGTTGAAATAGCAAACAAAAATCCAACAAAAACTCTGATTGTCTGATTCATAATTAATTGAGAATGATTTTTTCAGAATAATTTTTACCCGTTGATGAAATAAAATTAAGAATATAAACGCCGGGATTGTACGGCATATTGCTCGTCGAAATACCTTCCGATAACTTTTGTTCGAATAAACGTTTACCCGAGATATCAAAAACAGACAATTTACCCGCAGTATTGGAATTAGAAATCAACTTGCGGTTTGAAACAAACGATTTAAAACCAAGATCCAACTTGACTGATTTTATATCTGTGAACGTTCCGTTGAAGTAGGAAGCACCAGTGGTGGAGCGGTTTGGCATTATTCGGGTTGCTGTCCCGGAAACTTGACTACAGCCCGGTATTTTAGCTGTGGTTCCACGATCCCGACCACGAATATCAACGGAAATTTCGGGAAAATCTGTCGTGCTATACGACAATAATGCCGAAGTTGCACCCGGTTCATACATATTTATGCTTGTTCCGGACAAAACAAGTTTTGGGTCTTTCCCGGTGATAACCTGAGTTCCGGTAGCCGTGAAATTGCTATATATCCCCTGATTCATCAAATTATTATTCCAGGTAACATCCATGGTGGGATCAGTCAGGCTAACAATAATGTTCGTGTTTGATCCTGACGAATTGTAAACGTCATTGTTTGCAATCACCGTTCCAATGGGTGGCATGGTGTAGGTTGAAGTACTATTGTAGTTGATCGTAAATGCGTTACTGCAATCGACCATGGTATTGAACGCCACCAGCGCATTTTTTACCTGAAAATACTCATTGGCTAGAGAATTCAGCTTACCTCGCACTATACAAATTGCAGAGCGATAACCCGAGCCGCCTAATTTTTCAAAATAATTGTTGTACACTTTGTGGTTTTCGCCAATAATTCGAACTCCTCCGGAAGTAGATATTTTATTACCGAAAAAATAATTTCCATCCACGGTTGCATAATTTCCATGACGTAGTGTCAGCATTCCTTGACATTCAAAGAAAACATTGTTGGAGAAATAATTTCCACAGGATTTATTTGAAATGGTTTCTATCTCACCGTTACAATGTTCGAAAAAATTATTAGTAACCTGAATTCCTGCGGTTTGCATGGAGGTTGAGCTGTCGCCCAACCGCATAATTTCCTGACCGTTTAGTTCAGCTCCGGTGGCATCAACATTTGAATTCCGGTAACCGAAATAGTTTTGGTCCACAATATGATTCGGTACAATTCCGGCAGTAAGCCATACCACCAGCAATGTTCCCATATTGGTTTTATTCTGAAAACTGCAATGATCCACTTTATTGTTAGCACCGTAAAGCGACAGCCATTTTGTATCTATAGCATTATCTGTCGGATTTGAATCGAGTATTGCACAGTTTGTTACCCGACAATTATAGGCAAATTCAGAACTTGAAATTCGGAATGAAATAATTTCCGAACTACTTAAATTTCCGTTTTTGAAAAACAAGCCATTCACTTCGAGATAATTCCCGGAAATTCCGATATGCGATGTTCCTGAAAGGATGACTTGTCCGGCAGTTTGTGCTTTCAGAACGATTGGCTGAGTTGCGTTTCCCGAAGATTTGAATATGATTGTCTGATCCATCCAGGTACCGTTTGTCATAACAATGGTATCGCCTGGCAACCAGGTGATTCCATTTATTTGTGAAGCATTAGTAACCGACTTTTGTCTGGCATTTATTTGTAAGCTGAATAGCAGAAAAGTCAATATAAAAGGAGTTAATCTCATGAAATTAATTTAGAAGTAAATTATAATTTTTCTCGTAATCAGTCATTTTGTTTTTATAATAGATTTCAAAATTATTCTTACTACTCATTTTATCCACCCGATATAACTGGAAAATCAGCAGCTTTTGGTCCAGATCCCATTCATTTATCTGGCTGTAGGGAAAATGACTTTGAGCTTTGCCGGCATATTGAGCCATAAATTCAATGGCTTTCTGAATACTTCTGCCATCTGCCGATTTTGCAGCAAGCAAATCAATGTTCAGTGTTTTGGCAATCAAACACATATCGAGCATGTGAGTTATATTAAAAGCCGAATAATGCAAGGCTTTCGTTCGGGCAAGTTCTGCCGGTTGCTTTCCATCGGGTTCAATTTGGGTGAAAATGCGACGCTCGGCAAAATCATTAATGTATTTGCGTGCAATATCATTTTTTCCGGCAAACAAAGCAAATCGGGTGGCCTGAATATCGAATGCCACACCGTGGTTATTTTTAGCATTATATTCCTGATTACCAACTTCAGAAGTCATCATCCAATTCAAAAAATCGTCAAACCATTTGGCAAGAATCTCCTGATCGGTTTTGCTGAATTTAGGTGATTTACGAAGTAATTCAACCCCATCCAACATTTCCACCAGTTTATAGGTTTCAATCATTCCGGCACCACGCCCTTTTCCTTGTAACCGACCGTAAATTGTTTGTCCGAAATTCAAATTCGGATTCATTCGGGTTATCGGATTCAGAAACCAGATTCGCAGATTCTCAACTGCTTTGGCCGCGTATTTTTCTTCGGAAGTCAGATTATAAGCCAGCGAAAGGCAAATAGTACTGTTAACCATTGTTCCCATATTATTTTTGTCGGGAGTGCTAACTGCTTTATTTTTTTCACCATCTCTGCGGATATAGGGTGCAGTTGGATTTGCCGGATCAGGCCAGTAATAAGGTGCACAACTTATATAATCATGCTTATCGCCACTAGGTGCAGGTTTCTTTTTATCAATAACCGACAAAATAGTTTTGGGCAATAATTTATCAGCATTTTTAATGATTTGAACAATCAACTCCGGGTTTTCAACTTTCGCCTTGTTCAGTTTTTCGATATTCCAAAGCAGTGGCTGACCGGAAATGCTTCCAAAGGACAGAATTACTGAAATGAACCCGATAATTGATACTTTCATTTGATGATAATTATAGACTGCTTAATATTAATAGAATAAAACATTATCATCTTTATCTGAATCGCTTATTTTATTTCTGTAAAACTTCACGAAGACAGACTTTGAAAGAAATTTATCAGCACGATACAGCTGCCAGCAGAGTTTTTTCTGAACGCTGTCCCATTCCTTTATTTGTTTGTATGGAAAATGGCTTTCAGTTTTTCCAACATAGTAAGATAAAAATTCAAACGCTTTCGAGATACTTCTTCCGTCTGCCGATTTTGAATTAAACAAATCTATGTTCAACGATTTTGCAAGACAACACATATCCAGCATATGAGTCAGATTAAAGGTAGAATAGCCCAGAGCAGTAGTTCTTGCCAGTTCCAGTGGTTGTGATCCATCGGGTTCAATCTGTGAAAAAAGTCTGCGTTCCGGGAATTCAGTTATATATTTCCGTGCGATTTCTTCTTTGCCAACAAAAAATGCATAGCGTGTTGCCTGTACATCGAAGGCTGTACCATGATTATTTTTAGCAGTGAATTCCTCGTTCCCGATTTCAGTGGTCATCATCCAGTTCAGATAAGCTGAAAACCAGTTTGTCAATCCTTCAGAAACGCCTGCTGTGTACGATTTTGAGTTTTTAAGCAACTCTATAGCATCCAACATATCAATAAACGAATAGGTATCAATAATGCCTTCACCACGCCCTTTACCCTCATTTCGACCGGAAATAGTTTGACCAAAATTCATATTCGGGTTCATTTTGGTAGACGGATTTAGAAACCATATTTTCAGGTTCTGAACCGCTTTGACAGCATATCTTTCGTCGGAAGTCAGATAATAAGCCACCGACAAATCTTTTACGCTTTTAGCCATACTACTCAAAATTCCCCGATCGAATTTGTCAATTTCACGATTTACAATGCCATCTTTTCGGATATACGGTCCACCCGGATTTTTTGGATCTGGCCACCAATAACGACCTACGCTGATATAATCGTGTTTGTCACCACTTGGCGGAATAGTTTCCTTGTCCATAACAGTCAAAATATCGGTTGAAAGAGCTCTGTCAGCTTCACGAAGAATAAATTTAGCGGCCTCCGAAGTAAGCGATTTGGCCTGATTAAGTTTTTCAATATTCCAAACTCTGGTTTGACTTTGGACGCTAATAGCACAAAAAAACAAAGTTGAAACTATCACCTTAAAAACTAATTTTCTCATAAAATCTAATTGAAACGGTTTATAAATTACTGATTATTTATTAGTTGATTATTTATACGAATCGGTCTTCTTTCCTGCTGTCAGCATGGGGAAATCGTCGGTTCTGAAAGGTGTTGCAGGGAAATCGGCACTGTTGAATAAATTTCCATCAGTCCAGTTTGCCCAACTATAACGCACAGCTACCGGTTGAGAAATAAGTTCAGCATAAACCACAATCTGATTTCCTTTTACTTCGGCTTTAGCAGGAATGAAATTTTTGTCAGCACCACAAATAGAGAATCCTTTCAGTTCAGCATCCACTTTCAAACCGTCATACAAAAAATCGAAGGACAAAATCGCCTGATTTCCTTTGATTTCCATGCTTTTATAAACCGGACCGGAATAAGGAGTTTTTATGATGTACACATTATTAAAAGCTATGGCTGCCAATCGTTTGCCAACCTGCTCTTTGCGGGGAGGATGAATATTATCTTTCTCGCCGATATCCATAGTTACTGCCATACCTGTATTTTTTACTTTTTGCCAGGTTAGCAGCTGAGCTTCGCGCAATTCCGGCCAGATTGGTCGGTTGTTGGGATCAGCTTTTACATAATTAGCCAACTGTACAAATAAAAAAGGCATTTCCGGATTTTTGAAATCATTGCGCCATTCTGCTATCAAAGCCGGAAATAAGGTGCGGTATTGTTCTGCTCTACCTGAGTTATGCTCGCCCTGATACCAGATAGCACCTTTTACCGAATATGGAATACAACGTTCCAGCATAGTATGATAAAGTCCATAAGGACGGTTGAAATGACGATCACCCATCGGTTCTTTGGGTGAACAAGATTTTTGATGCCTGCTTTAATTGAATCGCGATAAACTTTCGTATCTGCTTCATAGTTTCTAAAAAGTTCTTCGTATTTCTGTTTCCCCATATCCGACAAATAATTTTCATATTTTTGAACTATCGGTGCGGTTTCAACACTTTTCAGTAGCCACTCGCGGGTCATCCATGTTTCTGCACCCGAACCACCTTTGTAACAGCAAATCACACCAACCGGCACATTCAGTTTCTGTTGTAAATCTTTGGCAAAATAATACGCTACGGCCGACATAGAAGCTACATTGTTTTCGGTTGTTGCTGTGTGCCAGTTCATGTCACCTTTGGTTTTATATTCTTCGTAAGGTTTGTACGGAACCATCACAAACCGAATATTTTTATTCGCTGCATTAGCAGCTTCTTCTTTACCACCTACAGCCGTTTGAAGCATGAAACCCATATTGGATTGACCGCCGGCAATCCAGACTTCACCAACATAAATTTCGTTGATTTTCAAGCTTTCTTTAGCCGAACTAACAGACATTTCGTATGGTCCGCCTTCTTTCAAAGCTGATAAATCCACAGTCCAGTTACCGGCTTTATCACTTTTAGACTGAACCTGTTTTCCCTGAATGCTTACCGAAACTCCCGTAGAAGGAGCCGTCGTTCCCCATACAGTGACTTTGGCATTACGTTGAAGTACAGCGCCTTCATTGAAAAGTTCGCCAAGTTTGAGATTTTGAGCACTTATAATGCTGAAAAGGAATAAACCAACAATAATTAGTTGGGCTCTAAAATTGATTCTCATCTGTTTATTATTTAGCCTCCCCAAGCCCCTCCAAAAAAGGGGATGTGAAGTTAGTTTCATTAATATAATTATCTCTTTGTGTATAAATCTATTTTTTAATTAGAAACGGTTCAATCCTTTTGGCAAAAAGTTTGTAGCAGTCAGCATTCACGTGCAAACTGTCGGAAGTGAATAATTCTTTCCGGTAAGTGCCGTTTTCGTTTAGTACCACCGAAGCGATATCTACATATTTCAGATTCGGTTTTGTAGCTGCGAATTCTTTCATTTTGGCATTGTATTCTTTAAATTGTTCGCGTTGAGCATTTCGGTGTGGGCTGTATTTCACCGACAATAAAACGATCTGCGTTTTTGGCAATTTAATCTCAGTCAACCGTACAAATACCTTTAAATCAGCCAATAAGGCTTCAACCGAAATTCCACCACCCAAATCGTTATCGCCTTCGTATAGCACTACCTGAGTCGGTTTGTATTGATAAACCATTTTGTCTGCAAAATAAATGGCTTCAGCAAGCCGTGAACCTCCAAATCCATGATTCAGAATATTGGACTTTGGGAAATAACGTTGCATATCAGTCCATTTTCTCAATGTTGAACTGCCAATAAACACAACCAGATTGGTAGTGTCAATCCCTTTTTTATCTTCCCGGGCAAACTGCGTTATTTCATTTGCATATTTATCCTCTTTCGATGTAGGTTTGGTTTGTGCATTAACTGATTGAAAACCTATAATTAAAAAGAAGAGCAAGATTTTAGTACTGAATAAAAAACCGGTATGTTTTGAATATATTTTCATTTAATGATGACTTTAAAATTAGATTCTGCTTGTGCAGTTTTTACTTTTACAATAAATAATCCGTTTAAATTGATTTTAATTGATTTGTCCTGAGTTTGAAAAATTAATTTTCCTATGCAATCATGTATAGAAGTGATTGTTGATTCAGGCGATTCAATATTAATAGAGTTTCCAGTTTGATTACATTTTATTCTGGAATTATCTGTTTGAAGTATAGTTCCCGTCTGCAAATTTAGTATTTCTGATAGAAAAGCTATCACTTCAGTTTCCATTTGTGTATTATAAGCATCGGAGAATCCACCATGACCACCACCGGGAACTGTCAGAAATTTATTTTTCACTCCGAATGATTGAAGTTTTGCCTGTAATTCAACTGATTGGCTGTACGGAATTGTTGGATCAGCATCACCGTGAATAATGTACGTTGGTGGTGTTTGAGCATTTAGCATTTCAATAGGCGAAAGTGATTTAATAAAAATGCTGTCGTTAGCACGTGGTCCAAGCCACGCAACCATTCCTGAGTAAACAGGTGCAAAGGTCATTAAATCGGCAGCTCCATATTTGTCAATTACTGCCATTACTTTAATAGTGCCTGAATATTGCTGACAATCATTGTCGTAGATTCGGTTATTTTGCAAATAGCCACCGGTCAGAGCTAAATGTCCTCCTGCCGAACCACCCTGAAAAATGATTTTATTCCGGTCGATATGCAATTCGTGGGCATGATTCAGCACATACTGCATAGCTCCTCGCACATCTTCAACGGCAGCCGGAGCAAGAATTTCATTTCGCATCCGGTATTCCACATTAGCCACTGCCCAACTCTGATTGAAATACATATTGAAACCGCCCTGCTCTTCTTTTGCACCGCTTACCCAGCCGCCACCATGCATATTGATAATTACCGGAACGGGATTGACTGCATCAGTCGGGTAATAAATATCCATACGGCAATTGGTACTGTTCACATTTTTGTAAACCACGTCAAGCAACCCGTTGTAGTTTGAGGGATAAGCCACCGAATGAATGGTCTGGAAATTTACGGTAATGGCTTTTGACAAGTTCGATGCATTTCCGGTTTCAATAAAAGTTCCCGCTGAAATAATTAACGTATAATTTTTATTGGAAGAACTGTTTGTTGTCAGAATTACCGGCATTGTGACTGTTGTTCCGGAAAATTTGCAACTATCCAATGGAAGTGAAACTCCATTCAGCAAAATAGTACCACTTCCTTTCTGAACATTTTTATTGAAAGTAATCGTAATTGTCTTTTTTAAGTTTGAAAAACATATCTCACCTTCTGCGGGTGAAGAACTTCTGAGTGTCAGATCAAGTGTTTCCTGAAGTGTGCGGGTGAGAATTTTATAAACATAAAGTCCGCTTCCGGTATTATTGGCGATGCGCAATTTTGTTTCTGAATTTCTTGCTAAAGGAATCACATAAACGCTATCCGGAGTTTTGATGGTATTGTACGTTCCAACCGTTTGCCAGGTATTATTTACCCATTCTTCCAACCGGAAACTCATAGCTGTTGTACCCGTTACAGCATGAATTTCTACTTCACCAACCGTTGTGAGTGTTGGAAATTCAATAGCACCCGATTGTGTATTTCGGTCAACTGCGATTCGGTTTGTGTGCGTTTCACCGTTTGGACAAGTCATTGTGCCGGTATAAAGATAGGCTTTCACCAGATTGAATCCATTTAGGGTGGACGATGGATAATTTCCAGTAGTATAAGCTGTAGTAGCAACAGTTCCCCATGTACCATCCCCATAATTTGTACTTATTTTAGCAACGGATGTTGGTGGAATTAACGGAACTGAACTTGAAAATTTCGAGAGTTCAATATCATCCACCACAAACCAACCTAAATTTACGAAATTAGGATCAGTAGATACTGTGGCGTAAAAAATCACTTTAAAGGTTGATAAAGAGTCTTTTATTGGAATAGAAATCTTTGCAAACCCAGGCGTTGAAGCTTTATTAGGAAAATTAAATGCATTATAAGTGCTGATAATAGTTGTATCGGTGCCAACAACTTTACCCACATAAAGCGTCATGTAAGTAGCATTGGCATTTTTGGAAACGTAAAATGAAAGTGAATCTGCACCGCTGAACTCAGGGCTGATTAGATTTTTACCATACCTACCCGAACCGGCTGGGTCAAATTTGATAGCATAAGCACCTGAAAAAGTAAGTCCGGTGTGATTTACGGAAGTAGTAGAACTGCATTGCCTTGTCCATCCGACAGGAGACGAACTGGCAAAACCCTCCTGAAAATGATAATCGCTTGCATTTATCATTTGGAAACTAATCAAAATAACAAAACCTACTAAAACCTGCTTTTTCATTTTCTTATTTAGCGTCAATTTAGTTCTTTCGTTGATTTTTGAAAAACTCCAACATGTTCGTTTTCATTTCTTTGGCCACTGAAACATATTCCTTTGAATTATAGACATTTACGGTTTCGAGTGGATCTTTCAGATAATCATATAATTCAATGGATGCAAGGGCTGATTCATCATAAGGCAAATTACTCCTGAAACTTTTTGCCATCCACATGGTAATTCTATACCTCTCTGTCCGAAGTGAATACCCCATAACTCTTCCATCCGGAAATCCTGCTGCTTTGAGCTTGGTGGATTTTTCGGAACGGGGATACTGACTGATAGAATATTTCTTTACAGAAGATTCGGGATTTTTCATAATTGGAATAAGGCTGACTCCATCCAAATTCTTTGGTGTTGGTAGTCCTGTTAGATCACATAATGTCGGAAAAATATCAACAAACTCGGTCATAGATGTTGATTTATTTCCATTAAATCCAGGCGCTTCAATAATAAGTGGAGCGTGAGTAGCATTCTCGAAATCGGTATGTTTTGTCCATAAATCATGATCGCCTAAATGCCAGCCATGATCACCCCAGATAACAATGATTGTATTTTCTCGAAGTCCTAATGAATCGAGTGAATGTAAAAGTTGTCCAACCAATGCATCGGTATACGAAACACAAGCATAATAACCGTGAATCAATTCTTGCTGTTTGTTTACAGGCAATCCGATATCTGTTTGTTGGTCGGTAAAGGAACACAATGCCGGAATATCAGAATAAGCACGTAATTCACCTGAGTTGGTATAAGCATAATCCGGACTGTTTAATGCATGTTTCTGAAAAGCTGCAATTGGCATATCAGTGCGTTTATACAAATCCCAGTATTTTTTGGGAGCTGTAAACGGTAAGTGAGGTTTGTGAATTCCTACCGCCAAAAAAAATGGTTTTGTTCCTTTTGATAATTGCGCCATAATGTCTTTGGCATGTAAGGTATTAGCACCATCTTCATACGCATTGTCGGGAACGTCGGCATTTTCAACTGACGGTTTTATGCTGTTTTGTACGTATTCCCTAAGTTCTTTGCCTTTCATTCCTTTAGCTTGAGCTTCAGTAGTTAGTTTTTCAACCAATGCTTTCGTTTCAGGAAGTTGATATTGCCCCAAAGCCGGTTCACCTGTTGAAGCTGGGAAGTAATCATTGGAGTTTTTATAATATGGAATACTCCACGATGGTTCATCCAAGGCTTTATCCACACAGCGCGGATCATATATTTTACCTATTCCTGCCGTTTCGTAACCTTGTGATATGAAGTATTGTGGTAATGAAAGAATGTCCGGATTTACATCACGCATTCGGGTTTTCAAGTCCCAAACTCCGGTATAATCAGGACGTTTAGCAGTAAGCAGACTCGCACGGGTTGGTCCGGAAACTGATTGTTGACAGTAATTACTTAAAAATACAGTGCCGTTTTGAGCCAACTTGTCAATGTTGGGAGTTTTAATGATTTTATTGCCATAACAGCCTATTTCCGGTTTGAAATCATCGACGGCAATGAACAAGACGTTCATTTTTTTTTGTTGTGCCGAAAGTCCGGAAATTGAGAGGCCAAGTTGAGAGGCAATTCCGATAATAGTGTAAATGGGTTTCATTGAATACTCCGATTTTTATTTTTTTGGTCGACCAAAATTACAATTAATGTATGGATTATGAAAGAGAATTTTGTTGTATTTTAAAATTTGTGTTGTAAAACATGATTTCAAAACCATAATTTAATTTCATATTGAGTTTAATCAAATCATAGAATTTTTATTGAGCAAGCTTAGTTGAATTATAATGTTTCATCGGACGGTCATCGGAGG
>JBAWXD010000008.1:0-44765 GCA_037144275.1 Paludibacter sp.
AGGCTAACATTTGTCAAATCTTTATAACCAGTTGTAAATGCAGTTTGACCGGTTTGTACATCATATTGCACATTGGCATTTACAGCCACATTTTCCGTAAACCAATATCTAAAAGCAATACTTGGTTTTATCGTCAATGCTGTTTTTTGGTAATCAGCTGAAGGAGTGTAAAAAGCAATTTTCTTTTGAGTAGAATTTGCAATAACTGAAAAATCCGGGGTTTCAT
The DNA here is from genome assembly GCA_037144275.1 of Paludibacter sp. Taxonomy (GTDB): domain Bacteria; phylum Bacteroidota; class Bacteroidia; order Bacteroidales; family Paludibacteraceae; genus Paludibacter. The sequence continues at coordinate 227 of JBAWXD010000008.1, forward strand.
TGAAGGTGAGACCGCCTTTTATAGATAGGGTGATAGCTGCCCCCGGTCTGTTCTTTTTTACCACAATACCTACACCCGGAATTGGTTTCGAAATGCCAAGCGGAATACTATAGGATGGGCCAAACGTTATGGAAGTACTTCTCCAGTTGGTGTTTGTACCAGTAATGCTTAGAAAATCCAACGATTTTAAAGGTGCAACATAAGCATTGAAATCAAAATCCGACATGCTGCTAAATGTGCCGGCATCCAAGCCTAATCCGAAATTTCCCCACGACACTTCAATTCCGGCAATGGGATTGAAACTAAATGCATTCGACACGCCTGATGACAATGCTGTTCCACCATTTCCATTCAAGGAGACGCTAATCATACCATTATCGCCAGTTTGCTGTATTTTTCCTTTGAGTTTACCTGCCTGTACTGCAATAATATTTAAAATTAGAAATAAAGAAATTATTGATTTTCGCATGGTCGTATTATTTTTAGATAGTTGTAGCAATTGCAAATTTGTTTTCAGCATAACATACACTATTCATATAAGTTCAATAAATTAATAAATAGTTGCAGATTATCAAATTAGGATAAAACACTGAATCTCTTTATTCTAAGTAAAATACATTCACTGGGTGACTTGAAACAAGATACATTCAGGGGTTGATTCTATGTAAGACATTCACGGGGTGACTTGGAGTCACCCCGTGAATAAAACAAACCCGGCTGAATCTCTATGAAGATACTCAGCCGGATTTGTTATATCATCATAAACCTCCACGGCTTATCCCGCCATTCTTCGCCGGCATAATCAATTCCAACACGCGGAGCAGTCTTAAAGTTAGCAATTTCCGGTGTGTCTTCTATCCATAAACGGTCGGATGCAAGCAAATCTTCGGCATAAAAGCTTTTGTCCATTTTAAGTTCACGTCCAACCTTACCCGAACCTGTAATATTATCGATGCCACGAATCAAAACGGCCTGCGGATGGTTTTCTTCGCCGGTAACAACATTCAACATCCAGTACATGCCATAAATAAGATAAACATAGACATTTCCACCTTTGGAATACATGATTTCTGTGCGTGGAGTTCGTCCTTTGCTTGCATGACAGGCTTTATCTTCTTCGCCCAGATAGGCTTCGGTTTCGGTAATCCGGTAACGGGTTTCGGTGCCATCGTCCCAACGACGAACCAGAATTTTTCCAAGCAATTTTTTGGCAACCACTACTGCATCTTGCCTGTAGAATTCTATTCCTAACTTTTTCATATTGCAAACATAGTAATTTTCGGTTAAAACAAGCGCTTCAAAAGTCGGAAAAATACCGTTTAAAAAAAAGATGTTCAATTGTTTGGTATTCCAAAGAAAAAGAGTATTTTTGCAGTCCGTTTATTATCACAATGTAAAAGTTCGATTTATTGAGTGTAAATATCCTATTTTGTGCCGATTAGCCTCTTCCAAAATGAGATTGAAACAAGTAAAACGACTGTATTATTAATCAAAAAAACATTTTTATAAAGTGGATACGTTAAGTTATAAAACCATTTCTGCCAATAAAGCTACGGCGCAGAAAGAATGGGTAGTTGTGGATGCTGCCGATTTGGTATTGGGACGTATGGGCACGAAAGTTGCAAAACTTTTGCGCGGAAAATACAAACCAAGTTTTACTCCTCACGTTGATTGTGGCGATAATGTGATTATTATCAATGCAGACAAAGTTCAATTAACAGGTAATAAATGGAATGACCGCATTTACCTTAGCCACACAGGCTATCCGGGTGGACAACGCGAAATTACTCCTGCCAAATTGATGGAAAAAAGCCCTGAAAAACTGATTAAAAAGGTAGTAAAAGGTATGTTGCCTAAAAACCGTTTAGGAGCAGTATTATTGGGTAATTTGTATGTTTTTGCAGGTGCAGAACACAACATGCAAGCTCAACAACCAAAACAAATCGATTTAAACTCACTTAAATAATCAGTATGGAAGTAATAAATGCCTTAGGAAGAAGAAAAGCGGCTGTTGCTCGTGTTTTCGTGAGCGAAGGAAGTGGACAAATCACCATTAATAAGCGTGATATCTCTGTATATTTCCCTTCACCAATTCTACAATATGTTGTAAAACAACCTCTTAATAAATTAGGAGTTGTTGAAAAATATGATATCAAAGTAAATCTCGATGGAGGTGGCTTCAACGGACAAGCCGGAGCATTGCGCTTAGCTATTGCCCGTGCGTTGGTGAAAATCAACCCAGAAGACAAACCTGCATTAAAAGCAGATGGATTTATGACCCGCGACCCACGTGAAGTGGAACGTAAAAAACCGGGACAACCAAAAGCTCGCAAGAGATTCCAGTTCTCAAAACGTTAATATCAATTTGCCAATTCATCAATTTGCCAATAAGCCAATTAATTGGCTCATTGACATATTAGCACATTGGCACATTAGTTTAGTATCTAAATTACCGGGACTCATAGTATATTGGATGGCTACCCGGTAATTGATTTCACACAGAAAGTAAACAAATTAAAAAAAACAAAAATGTCAAGAACAAATTTCGAAGAATTATTAGAAGCAGGTTGCCACTTTGGTCACTTGAAACGCAAATGGAATCCAGCTATGGCTCCATACATTTTCATGGAGCGTAACGATATTCACATTATCGATTTGCACAAAACAGTAGTGAAAATCGACGAAGCTGCGGCTGCATTGAAACAAATTGCAAAATCGGGACGTAAAATCCTTTTCGTTGCAACCAAAAAACAAGCAAAAGATGTAGTTTCAGAAAAAGCATTAGCTGTTGGAATGCCATATATTACAGAACGTTGGGCAGGTGGTATGTTAACCAACTTCCCTACAATCCGTAAAGCGGTAAAGAAAATGAGTACCATTGATAAAATGGCAACTGATGGTACTTTCGATAATATCTCAAAACGCGAAAAATTACAAATTACCCGTCAACGCGAAAAACTGGAAAAGAACTTAGGATCTATTGCTGATTTGACCCGTTTGCCTTCAGCTCTTTTTATTGTTGACGTAATGAAAGAACACATTGCCGTATTGGAAGCCCAACGTTTGGGTATACCAGTTTTTGGTATTGTGGATACAAATTCAAATCCTGTTGGAATTGATTTTATTATTCCAGCTAATGACGATGCAACAAAATCAGTAGACGTAATTCTTTCTGCCATGGTTGCTGCTATTCAGGAAGGTTTGGAAGAACGCAAAGTTGAAAAAGTAGATACTGAAGCAACTGCTGAAATACCTGCTGCTAAAGAGAAGAAATCGAGAATTACAAAAAGACCAAGAACTCAAAAAGAAGATGAAGAAGCTTTAAACTTAAATGTTGCAAAGAAATTCATTAAAGAGGAAGAATAACAAATCAGTTGACAGTTTTTAGTTGACAGTTTAAAATTAAGCGAGTTACCGGTTATAATCATTGTAGCTTGTAACTCGTTTTTCTTGAAAAAATACAAATATAAAACAATTAAAATATTACAATTATGGCAGTAACAATGGCAGAAATTTCAAAATTGCGCACCATGACCGGTGCCGGTATGATGGATTGCAAAAATGCACTGATCGAAGCCGAAAACGATTTTGAAAAAGCAATTGAAATTATTCGTAAAAAAGGACAGGCAGTTGCTGCTAAACGCAGTGACCGTGAAGCTTCTGAGGGTTGTGTGTTAGCAGCTTCGAACGGAGGTTTTGCAGCAGTTTTAGCATTGAAATGTGAAACTGACTTCGTGGCCAAAAATGCTGATTTCGTGGCTCTTACCAAATCATTTCTTGATGTTGCACTGGCTCAAAAACCAGAATCAACTGAAGCGCTTGCAGCTTTGCAGATAGGGGGTAAATCTATTTCTGAATTAATCGTTGAGCGTATTGGTATTACCGGTGAAAAAATGGAATTGGACTACTACGAGTTTGTTAATGGTGGTTCGACTACTGTGTACATTCACCCGGGAAATAAATTAGCTACTATAGTTGCTTTTGCTGAAGAAAACGCAGAATACGAAACCATACGCGGCGTAGCAATGCACATTGCGGCAATGTCTCCTGTGGCTATTGATGAATCCGCTGTACCTCAAAAGCTAAAAGATAACGAGTTGGCAGTGGCTATCGAAAAAACCAAAACCGAACTTGTTGCAAAAGAAGTTGAAGTCGCATTGAAAAAAGCAGGTATAAACCCCGCACACGTTGATAGCGAAGACCATATTGAATCAAATATTAAAAAAGGCTGGATTACCGCAGAAGATGCAGCAAAAGCCCGCGAAATAAAGACAACGGTCATTGCAGAAAAAACTGCGACATTACCCGAACAGAAAGTAAACAATATTGCCGCTGGACGTATGGCGAAATTCTTCAAAGAATATACCCTTGTAGAACAAAAGTACGAAGGAGGCGGTGAAGAAGCAGGAAAAATAACAGTAAAAGAACTGCTTGCAAAAAAACATTTAACCTGCATCGCTTTTAAACGTGTAACGTTGAATCAGGAATAAGAAATAAGTTGACAGTTGTAGATTGACAGTTGACAGTTATTTAAAAAACCTTTCGATTTTTATCGGGAGGTTTTTTGTTTGCCTTATTCTGCCGGATTGTCGTCAAAATTTCTTATTTTTGCATTTCAAATACAATCGGCTTCAGGAAGTTAATATCACAATTTAGAATGAGAAAAGTAAGAGTGCGTTTTGCACCCAGTCCAACGGGACCTTTACATATCGGCGGTGTTCGTACCGCATTATACAATTATCTTTTTGCTAAAAAACATGGTGGAGATATGTTGCTTCGCATCGAAGATACTGACTCAGCCCGTTTTGTGCCGGGAGCTGAGGAATATATTGTTGAATCACTAAACTGGCTTGGAATAACAATTGATGAAGGAATTGGTGCAAAAACAATTGGCAAACATGCTCCATACCGTCAGAGCGAACGAAAAACCATTTACCGAAAGTATGTCGACCAGTTACTCGAAGCCGGTTTGGCTTATATTGCTTTTGATACTCCAGCCGAATTGGATACCAAGCGAGCTGAAATTGCTAATTTTCAATACGATGCTGGTACAAGGGGCTTAATGAACAATTCATTAACTTTATCAGCAGATGAAGTCAAAACACGTATCGAAAATGCTGAACAATATGTGGTTCGTATCAAAATAGAACCGAATGAAGATGTAAAAGTTCTGGATTTGATTCGAGGCGAAGTAATTATCAACTCTTCTATAATTGATGACAAAGTACTTTTTAAATCATCCGACGAACTGCCAACTTATCACATGGCTAATGTGGTTGACGATTATTTAATGGAGATTTCGCATGTAATTCGTGGGGAAGAGTGGTTGCCATCGGCACCTCTTCACGTTTTGTTATATCGTTATCTAGGGTGGACAGAATCAATGCCTCAATTTGCTCATTTACCGCTGTTGCTTAAACCCGATGGCAATGGTAAGCTTAGTAAACGTGATGGTGACCGACTTGGATTTCCTGTTTTTCCACTAAACTGGAAAGATAATAAAACAGGTGAAATCTCATCAGGTTATCGCGAAGCGGGTTATTTCCCGGAAGCTGTTGTAAATTTTCTTTCATTACTTGGTTGGAATTCCGGAACTGAGCAGGAAATTTTTTCCATTCAGGAACTCATTAATCAGTTTTCGCTCGACCGCGTAAGTAAAAGTGGTGCAAAGTTTGATTATGAAAAAGCTAAATGGTTCAATCATAAATATCTGCAAAGTAAAACCGTTGAAGAAATAACTGAATTGTTTCAAGAAATCCTGATTGAAAAAGAGATAATAGAAGATTTTGTAAAAGTACAGAAAGTCGTTTCGCTGGTTCGTGAACGTGCTAACTTTGTGAACGGATTGTGGGCTCAATCGTCATTCTTCTTTGAAGCCCCAACTACTTATGACGAAAAAACAGTTCAAAAACGCTGGAAAGCTGAAACCCACGAACAAATGTTGGAGCTTTGTGAGGTTTTGTCGGGTATAGAATCTTTTTCAGCTGAAAATACTGAAGAGATTGTAAAACAATGGATTACCGATAAAGAATATAACCTAGGTGGAGTGATGAATGCTTTCCGGTTATCGGTTGTTGGTGAATCGAAAGGTCCACACATGTTTGATATTACTGCTGTTATCGGGAAAGAGGAAACTATTAAACGTTTAAAAACAGCCGTTGAGATTTTAGGTTGATTCTATCACAAAACTATGCAAAAACGCCATACCGATCCACTTCGCTATTTGAATGAACAGATTCTCAGCACACAGAAGCATATTGTGCCGTTTATTGAGTCGTCGAAACCTATTACTGCCGGAATGCAGGTACTTGAAATTGGTTGCGGTGAGGGTGGAAATCTTAAACCATTTTTGGATATGGGTTGTGTTTGTACAGGAGTAGATTTTAGCACACCAAAAATAGAGAAAGGCAAGGCTTTTTATGCTACTCATAAAAATGTTGTCAACATCAATCTTATCAGTCAAGATATCTACGAGACAAAAGAGTTTGAAGCTAAATTCGATCTGATTATTGTGCGCGATGTAATTGAGCATATCCACGATCAGAACAAGTTTCTCGGACTAATGAAAACGCTCTTGAAACCAAATGGAGTTGCATTTTTTGCATTTCCACCATGGCAAAATCCATTTGGAGGACACCAGCAAATTTGTGAAAATAAGATTCTATCTACCTTGCCATATTATCATTTATTACCTGTGCCACTTTACAAAGCTATGCTTAAACTATTTGGTGAAAAAGATGGAAAGATAGGCAGTTTGTTGGAAATTAAAGAAACCGGAATAAGTTTGGAACGCTTTGAAAAACTGGTAGCCAAAAATGGCTATAAACAATTGCAAAGAACATTATATTTCATAAATCCAAATTATGAAATCAAATTCGGATTGAAACCGAGAGTTTTATCTGGAATTTTTGCCATTCCGTATTTTCGAAATTTTATAACAACTTGCGGTTATTATCTTATTACAATTCAATAAGTTGTGAAGAAAGTACTAATCATAACATATTACTGGATTCCGAGCGGTGGTGCTGGTGTGCAACGATGGGTAAAGTTCAGCAAATATCTGCGTGATTTTGGTTGGGAACCTATAATCTATACTCCTGAAAATCCCGAATTTCCATCGATTGACACTTCTTTTGAGAAAGACATTCCTGCTGATATACTGGTGATTAAAACTCCAATTTGGGAACCATATACTATTTACCGTAATTTGACCGGAAAGAAAAATCAGGCGATTAATGCCGGATTTATTTCGGAAAACAAGAAACAAGGTTGGAAAGATAAACTCTCCATTTGGATTCGGGGGAATTTTCTGATTCCTGACCCTCGCCGGTTTTGGATTAAACCATCTGTCAGTTTTCTGACTACTTATTTGACTCAAAATCCAGTCGATGCGATTATTACAACCGGTCCTCCGCACTCCATGCATTTGATTGGATTGAGATTGAAAAAGAATTTTCCGACATTGCCCTGGATAGCTGATTTTCGTGATCCGTGGACTAATATTGATTTTTATAAAGATTTGAACTTGTCTTGGGTTTCCGATAAAATTCATCATCGTTTAGAAAAGAAAGTTATTCAACATGCTGATAGTGTTGTCGTTGTGTCGAATGGCATGAAAGAAGAATATGAGTTGATGAAACCAAAACATATTCAGGTAATTACGAATGGTTACGATGAATCAGATGTACATAAAGTAGCGATTGAGCTGGATGTGAAATTTTCCATTTCACATATCGGAACATTAAATGCTGCTCGTAATCCTAAAATTGTTTGGAAAGCTTTAAGCGATATTTGTGCTGAAAATGCTGATTTCAAAGTTGATTTACAAATTCAGTTGGTGGGAAAAGTTGATTTTTCGGTGATGGAGGATATGAAAAACAGGGGTCTGACAGGAAATCTGCTTAAAATTGATTATTTATCTCATTCTGAAGCTATTGCCAAGCAACAATCGTCACAGGTTTTAATGCTATTAATTAATAATTCCGGAAATGCCAAAGGAATTCTGACAGGTAAGTTTTATGAATATCTGGCTGCAAAGCGTCCTATTTTGGCGGTCGGACCTACCGATGGTGATGCTGCGAACGTATTAAAAGAAACCGGAGCAGGTAAAATGGTTGATTTTGAAGATGAAAAAGCAACAAAGGAGGCAATTTTAGATTATTATACCCGTTTTAAAGCAGGTTCGCTAAAAATTGAATCAACTTCAGTTGAACGTTTTTCGCGTCGTTCATTAACCGCTGAATTAGCCAATTTATTGAATACTTTATGAAGAAAATTATAACAATAGTTGGAGCACGTCCACAATTTGTAAAAGCAGCCACATTGAGTCGTCAGTTTGCATTGTTAGGTATTGAAGAGTTAATAATTCATACCGGACAGCATTTTGATGCCAACATGTCAAAAGTGTTTTTCGAAGAGATGGAAATTCCTAAACCTGCTTATCAGCTTGATATACATGGACTAACACATGGTGCAATGACCGGACGAATGCTAGAAGGAATCGAAACCATTCTTTTGAAAGAACAGCCTGATGCTGTGTTGGTTTATGGTGATACTAATTCGACTTTGGCTGGTGCTTTGGCTGCATCAAAACTTCATATTCCGCTTATTCATGTCGAAGCCGGTTTACGCTCGTACAACATGCAAATGCCGGAAGAAATTAACCGTATTCTCACTGACCGAATTTCAGATATTCTATTTTGTCCAACCGATACAGCTGTGAATAATCTGAAACGTGAAGGTTTTGATACTTTGCAGGCTCAGATTATTAAGAATGGCGATGTAATGCAGGATGCAGCTATTTATTACGCAGCCAAAGCTGAACAAAAATCAGTTATTCTGACTAAAATCAATTTGCCAAAATTCGTTTTAGGAACCATTCACCGACAAGAAAATACCGATTCACCTGAAAATCTGAGAAATATCATATCAGGTCTTAATGAAATTAACCGTAATACTCCGGTTGTTGTTCCAATTCATCCACGTACCCGTAACATTTTGGCTCAACAAAATATAGTTCCAGAGTTTACACTGATTGATCCTGTTGGTTATTTTGATATGATTATGTTGTTGAAATCCTGCGAATTAGTCGTAACCGACAGTGGTGGCGTTCAGAAAGAAGCTTTTTTCTTTGGGAAGCATTGTATTACTCTACGCGAACAAACAGAATGGGTTGAATTGGTTGAAAATGGATTCAATATTTTAGTAGGTAGTGATAGCGTTAAATTGGCAACTGCTTATGAGTTTTTCAAAACCAAAAAGTCTGATTTTTCTGTTGATTTATACGGAAAAGGGCAAGCGGCAGAATTTGCTGCTCGCGAGATCTTAAATTTTATTGCTTAATTTATATGTCGGAAAAATTAGAAATAGGTTATTTTAAGGCAAATCGCTACGAAATGTTAGCATTTATTCCTGAAAATGCTAAACGAATTCTGGAAGTTGGTTGTGGTGAAGGTGCGTTTTCAAAAGGTTTGAAGAGAGATGATCGTGAAATCTGGGGTGTCGAAATGAATCCGGATGCGGCTGAGAAAGCAATTGATGTTTTTACTTTTGTGCTTGAAGGTGACTTTAATAGTATTTATGACCAACTACCCAAGAATCATTTTGACTGTATTATTTTTAATGATGTGTTGGAGCATATATATTCTCCATGGGATACTATTCGAATGGTGAAGTCATTGCTTTCGGCAGACGGAGTTTTGGTTAGTTCCATACCCAATTTTCGTTATATGTCTAACTTAATTATTGAAATTCTATATCATGGTGAATTTCAGTACAAGGTTGAAGGTGGAATTCTGGATGATACGCATATCCGTTTTTTTACCACCAAAAGTATTTGCAGGATGTTTCGGGAACAAGGATACGAGATTTTAGTTCATAAAGGAATTAATCCCGACACAAGACTTAAGGCGAAATTGTTTAATATTCTGACTTTTGGCTTTTTCAACGATGCAATGTATAAGCAATTTGCCACGGTTGCAAAAATTCGCAACTAAATTCGTCAAAATGGAGATTGGAAAAAAAGATATAGCATGGAATTTTATTGGAACAATCATGAGGGTTGCTTCAGGAGTCATTTTAATGCCACTTGTATTAGTTCAACTTTCAAAAGCTGATGTCGGTTTGTGGAATATATATATTCAATTGGGAGGGTTGGCTTTATTACTCGATTTTGGCTTTATGAACTCATTTGGAAGGAATATAACCTATATTTTCAGTGGTGTTAAGGAACTTAAAGCTGAAGGATATGCATCGGCTGATTATACTGACAAGACAATAAGCTATGACTTACTTAAAAGTGTAATAAACGCAATGCGCCGCTATTATGGCATTATAGCACTTGTGTTTTTTGGTCTTTTCCTGTTAGTTAGTCCATTGTATTTGAGCAAAATACTTATAGGTTATTCAGGAGATAAATCTACGATATGGATATCGTGGTTTATTTACGGTTTTTTGGTTGCATACCAACTTTATACCTATTATTACAGCTCGCTGCTGTCAGGAAGGGGTATGATTAAGAAACTACAGCAAATAATTGTTGTGGGGCAAATGTGTCGAATACTGACTTCCTTGCTTTTTTTGTTTCTTGGATTTGGTATTGTAGCGTTGGTAATCGGGCAGTTGGTTAGCGATGTAGTTAACAGGGCATTATGTTATATGGCATTTTATGACAAGGTCTTACGCCAACATTTGAAGAATGCAGTTGTTACTCCGGTTGCGAATGTGATGAAAATAATGACTCCCAATGCAATAAAAATTGGCGTTACAACCTTAGGTTGGTTTTTAACTACCAAAATAGTTATTCTTGTAGCACCTTTATTATCGATAACACTGCCAACTGTTGGTTCGTATGGTACAACTTTGCAAATGATTAATCTCATTATGTCGCTCGGCACCTTATGGTTTGCTACCTTTTACCCCAAAATGACGCTTTACAGAGTAAATGACAAAGAATCTGATTTGAAACGAGTATATATTAAAAGCCAATTGGCAATGTTTTTTGTTTTTATTGTTTGTGGTGCTGGCTTAGTTATAATTGGTCCTGTTTTTCTGAAACTAATTGGCAGTAAAACTCAATTGCTTTCGTCGATGATGATAATTGTTATGTTATTTTTTGCACTATTAGAATCAAATTATGGCATTGCCAATTCATTTATTTTAAGTGGGAATGAAGTTCCATACATGAAATCATCCATAATTACAGGCATTTTCTCATCTACTTTGCTTCTTTTACTACTTAAATTCACCACATTCTCAACATGGGCAATGATTTTAGCACCCGGTATAGCCGCTTCGCTTTATCTTAACTGGAAATGGCCATTGGTAGCTGCTAAAAAATTAGCTTTGCATCCAATCGATTATTATAAGGTAGCTATTCAGACAATTAAAGAATTTAAATGAAATTACTAGCTGTTGTATCTACATATTATCCCGATTTAATTGAGCTTGAACACAATATTCTAAGTTATCTTGTTGGGGTTGACTATCTGATTGTATGGGAAAATACTCCAAAAAGTGAAAGCACTATTCAGCTGCTAATCAGTAAGTTAAACAACTCCAAAATAGAACTTCGAACTACCGGCAAAAATGAATTTCTCGCATATCCTTTTAATGAATGTATAAAGTGGGCTGAAAAACAAGATTTTACACATATTCTGACAATGGATCAGGATAGTAGCTTTGTGGATAATCAGTTTGAAGAATATAAGAAACTGATTCAGAATAATAGCTCAGATACTATTGCAATATTTGCATCAACAAAAAATCATTCAAATAAACTTTTTGAAAAAATGGTTGATATTGATAATGCAATTACTTCCGGTTCTGTTTATAATATAAATATATTCAATAAAATAGGATATTTTTCGGAAGATTTTCTTATTTACATGATGGATATAGAATACGGTTTCAGGGTTAAGAAAAACGGGTTTCGCATTGTGTGCTTTCCTGAAATCAGTTTAAATCATGAAGGTGGATATGCACGTAAAACTTCAACCGGATTAGTTGTAAGTAATTATTCAGCTCAAAGTACCTATTATATTATACGAAATACTCTTTTAACTTGGTGCCTTTACCCTGAAAATTTTAGGTTGAATGAAAAACTAAGTTTTTTTCGCTATAAAGTTATTTACAGGGCGATAAAACTGGTACTTGAGAAAGATTCTTTCAAAAAATTCAGAGCAATATTGATTGCTTTAGTTCATGGAATTTTGAGAAAATCAGGAAGATATGATCTTTAATAACTATTATTAATAGCTGTTTCATGCAAATCTGTTTTTACTTTCCATCCCTTAAAAACGACCAGAATAATGCTATTTTTGGGAGTATGTATTCGAGTTTTTTCAAACAGCTTGAAGTTAAGGGTATGAATGTAAAGTTCACAACTGATTTAGCAGATATTGAAGGAAAAGGTCTGTTATTTAAAATTTTTGCCGGAATTGATGTGTTTGATATTGAAGTAAATGAAAAAGATCCTGAGAAATTTATTCAGGTGGTGAAAGCTATTGCTCCAACTTTCGGAGGAATTAATCTGGAAGATATAAAAGCCCCTGAATGTTTTGAAATTGAAGAACGTCTTAAAGCAGAACTGGACATTCCTTTGATGCACGATGACCAACATGGTACAGCGATTATTTCGTCGGCAGGATTGATAAATGCATTGGAACTGGTTGGTAAAAAGATTGAGGACGTGAAAATTGTGGTGAATGGTGCCGGTGCTGCAGCCAATTCGTGTACACAATTGTATATGTTGTTGGGAGCAAAGCTTGAAAATATTGTAATGGTTGATTCAAAAGGCGTAATCAATAAACAACGTACCGATTTGAATTCGCGCAAAAAACCCTTTGCAACCGATAGAACTATCACAACACTTGCTGAAGCAGTAAAAGATTCTGATGTATTCCTTGGATTATCTGTTGCAGGAGTACTTTCTAAAGAAATGGTACGCTCAATGAATGTAAATCCGATTGTGTTTGCTTTAGCCAATCCAAATCCGGAAATATCGTATGAGGATGCCATGGCAGCGCGTCAGGATGTTATTTTTGCTACCGGACGTTCTGATTATCCTAACCAGATTAATAATGTGTTGGGATTCCCGTATATATTCCGTGGTGCGTTGGATGTACGTGCCAAATGTATCAATGAAGAAATGAAACTGGCTGCAGTGCTTGCAATTGCAGAATTGACTAAACAAGCTGTTCCTGATATTGTAAACGCTGCATATAACCTTAAACGCTTAGCTTTTGGTCGCGAATATATCATTCCAAAACCGCTTGATCCACGATTGTTGACTATTGTTTCACCGGCAGTTGCTAAAGCGGCTATTAAATCGGGAGTGGCTCGTAAAGAAATCACCGATTGGGAAGGATATAACAATATACTTCGTGAGAGAATGGGTCACGATAATAAAATGCTACGTCATTTCTATGACACTGCCCGTCAGACACCAAAACGTGTGGTTTTTTCCGAATCAAACCACATTAATATGATTAAAGCTGCCGAAATGGCATTAGCTGAAGGAATCTGTTTCCCTATCTTGATTGGTAATGAAGAAAAAATAGCCAATATTGCTGCTGAGAATGATATTGATCTGACCGGAATAGAAATTGTAAACCTTCGTCACGACCGTGAAGAAAAACGCAGAATCAGTTACGCTAAAATTCTTTCAGAGAAACGTAGTCGTGAAGGTATGACTTTCGATGAAGCATACGAAAAAATGTACGAACGTAACTATTTTGGTATGATGATGGTGGAAACCGGTGAAGCAGATGCCTTAATTACTGGTGTATATACTAAATATGCTGATACAATTCAAGCCGCAAAAGATGTTATTGGCTTGCGCAAAGGCTTGAAATATATGGCTGCCATGCATATTATGAACACCAAAAAAGGAACATTCTTTTTGGCAGATACCTTGTTCAACCGTCACCCGACAACTGAAACACTGATTGATGTTGCGAAATTAACTCACGATACAGTAAAATTCTTTGCTCATGAACCGGTAATGGCTATGCTTTCGTATTCAAACTTTGGATCTGATAAAACGGGAAGTCCTGCAAGTGTACATCAGGTAGTTGAAACTTTGCACAAAACTTATCCTGAGATGATTGTAGATGGTGAAATGCAGGTTGCATTTGCCTTGAATAAAGAACTTCGTGATAAAAAATTCCCATTTTCGAAACTGGCAGGTAAGAATGTAAATACGCTGATTTTCCCGAACTTAAGTTCAGCGAATGTTGCGTATAAAATGTTGATTGAAATGGGATTGGCTGAATCAATTGGTCCGATTCAAATGGGATTAAACAAGCCTGTTCACATTCTGGATGTGGAAAGCTCAGTTCGCGATATCGTGAATATGACTGCTATTGCAGTACTTGACGCTATTGTGGAAGAGCAAATTACCACTAATAATCTGAAAAGGATTTAATGAGTAAAATTGCTAATAAAAAATGAAAGGTCATTCCCGAAAGGGAGTGACCTTTTTTTATTTTCAGCCTGTCAAACCCTATTGTGATTAAACTTAAATCTTTTGCGGAATTTTTTTTAAAATTTTGGTTTTTTTTCTTGTTTAGTAAAAATAACATTTCTATATTTACAGCGAAAATTATCATAAAATAATAAAAAGAAAGAATGTAACTAATGCGGTCAATACCATTCAAACCTCAGGTTCGGTTATTATAAAACCAACCGATAACGTTACATTTGAAGCCGGTCAGGAAATACAATTAAATGCCGGATTTGAGGTACAGGCAGGCGGAACATTAGATGTAAAAATAGTTAGTTGTGGGCAATAATTAAATTTAACTGAATATGAAAAGAATTCAATTTTTAATATTAATTTTATTGGTGTCTGTATTCTTGTATTCGCAGGATAACAGCCGAATAACTGCATTTTTCAATGATACACTGGTAAATGGTTGTTGCAAGAATATTGTGTTTTAGAGTCAGGATATTGTGATACTATCGGTAAGAATACAAAATTTTTGATATTTCAATCTATTACAAGTAAAAGTTTTGTAAAATTCTCTACAAATGGATATTGGAATACTGCAATAGGAGACTCTGCAAAATTATATCTTCCTCAGGTAACTCCATTTGGAATCAGATGGATTATGGATGATTTTTTTGTTTTCTTACAAACAAGGAGATTTAGTTAATTTGGCGTTGGCTGGTATGGATAAATTAATCATTACTGAGAATGTCTTTACAGGCTCAAAGATAGAGTACAAGCGTGATAAAAATTATAATGCGTATAATCCAGAATCTTTACAACCCTTTCGAATCTACCCCAATCCTGTAAAGGATAGTTTTGTGCTGGAAGGAGAAATTCCAGAATCAGTTCGGCATGTAGAAGTAGATATAATAAGTATTGATGGAATATTGCTGTCGTATATTCCTATTTCCGAAAGTGGAACTGTAAAGATACAATTGACCATGCCTGTCGTGCATCCGGGAGTGTATTTTGCGTTGCTTCGATGCGATAATCAGGTAAAAGCGTATATGAAGATTTGTAAGGAGTGATAAAGAACTATAAATGCTGGACTAATCAAAAAAGAGCGGAGAATTCTGATTTCTCCGCCCTTTTAATATGACTAACAAAGTGTGTTATTTTACAACAACAGCTTCCAGATTTTTAGCACGAATCTGAACATAGATTATTGAGTTGAGTTTGCTGTAAGCTGTAGCCACATAACCCATCCCGATTCCTTTCTTACTGTCGGGAAGCATGGTTCCCGATGTCACTTCACCTATTTTTTCACCGGCTTCGTTCACTATTTCGTAGCCATGACGTGGAATTCCACGTTCTTTCAGTTCAAAGCGAACCAGTTTACGACTCACACCTTCATTCTTTTGTTTTTCGAGCAATGGACGATCAATAAAATCTTTTCCATCAACAAATTTTGTAATCCAACCCAATCCGGCTTCAATAGGAGAGGTAGTATCGTCAATGTCGTTACCATAGAGCGTGAAACCCATTTCCAAACGAAGTGAATCGCGCGCACCAAGTCCGATGGGCTTAATGCCGTATTCAGCACCTGTAACAAACAAAGCATCCCATATTTTTACTCCATGTTCAGGATAGAAATACAACTCAAAGCCACCTGCACCTGTATAGCCGGTATTTGAAAGAATTACATTGTCGACTCCTGCAAAATCACCTACAGCAAAACCATAATATGGAATTTGCGATAAATCAACTGTGGTGAGTTTTTGAAGCAATTCAGTGGCTTTTGGTCCCTGTACGGCCAACTGAGCCATCCAGTCCGAAGCATTTTCAAGTTCTGCGCCTTCCGAATTATTTTCAACACACCATTTCCAGTCTTTTTCGATGTTAGATGCATTTACAACTAACAAATATTTTTCCGGTTCGAAATAATAAACCAACAGGTCATCAACAATACCGCCTTTTCCGTTCGGGAAACATGCATATTGTGCTTTACCGATTGAGAGTGCAGAAACATCGTTGGAAGTTACTTTTTGTAAGAAAGCAAGTGCATTCGGGCCTTTTACCCAAAATTCGCCCATGTGTGAAACATCAAATACGCCCACAGCATTTCGAACAGTCAGGTGTTCGTCAGTGATTCCGCTGTATTCGATAGGCATATTGTAACCTGCAAACTCGTGCATTTTTGCTCCAAGAGCAATGTGAATGTCGCTAAAAGGCGTTGTTTTCATAAATTTATAGTTATTCAATTGATATTCAATATTTATTTGTAGTTATTTGTGGTTATTCAAAGTTATTCGTTGTTATTTATTGTTATTCATGTATTAATATCGCGAACAAAAAACTGTAAATAACGCCGCAGGCAAATAACCATTAATAACGTAAAACAAATAACTATTTTCCCGCCAAAAGCTCAACAATCTTCACAACTACCATCATAGCTTTTTCCATAGATTGAACGGGAACGTATTCGAACCGCCCGTGGAAGTTGTGACCACCCGCAAAAATGTTAGGGCAGGGCAGACCCATGTACGAAAGTCGTGAACCGTCAGTTCCACCTCGGATGGGCTTTACGTTTGGTTTTACCCCAGCAGCTTCCATGGCTTCGAAAGCTAAATCAACAACGTGCATAACCGGTTCAACCATTTCACGCATATTGTAATACTGGTCTTTGATATCAATAGTGGCAGTGTCTTCGCCAAATTCAGCATTGATTTTATGTACCAAATGCATTATTTCTTTTTTGCGGCGTTCAAAGCGATCACGATCGTGGTCGCGTATAATGTAGTTTAGTGTTGATTTCTCAACGTTTCCTTCCATGCTGGTGAGATGATAAAATCCTTCATAATCCTGCGTATGTTCAGGTGTTTCCCATCGTGGCAACATGCCTACAAACTCCTGAGCAATGCGCATAGAGTTGCGCATTTTGTGATAGGCATAACCCGGATGCACATTTAATCCATTGAAATGAACCTTAACACCGGCAGCATTGAAGTTTTCATATTCCAGTTCGCCAATTTCCCCACCATCCATAGTGTAAGCCCAGTCGGCATTAAATTTTGCCACATCAAAATGATCAGCTCCTTGTCCGATTTCTTCGTCGGGAGTGAAACCTACACGGATTTTGCCGTGTTTGATTTCCGGATGTGCAATCAGGTATTCCATAGCCGTAACAATTTCGGCTAAACCGGCTTTATCATCTGCACCTAATAGCGTTGTACCATCTGTTATTACTATATTCTGACCTTTATACTGAAGTATTTCAGGGTATTTATCGGTTTCGAAAATGATTTGCTTTTCCTGATTTAATACAATATTTTCTCCATCGTAATTTACCAGAACACGTGCTTTCACGTTTCTTCCACTCATATCGGGGCTGGTGTCCATGTGTGCGATGAAGCCGATAGTCGGTAAAGTCTTGTCGGTATTCGCAGGGAGAGTTGCCATAATATAGCCGTTAGGGTCTAACTCAACTTCCTTCATTCCGATAGACTTAAGTTCTTCAACAAGATAATTGGCAAAAATCATTTGACCCGGTGTACTGGGGGTCATATTCGTGTTTTCATCCGACGTAGTCGTAAAACTAACATATTTTAAAAATCGCTCGGTGATATTCATTATTAATTGATTTAAAATTCACGACAAAAATACAAAAAAAATAGTTATAAATATCTTGATAACGAGAGTATCCTCTTTTTATTTTAGAATGACTATTAGGAAATATTTAAGGCCATAAACATTGTTCAATTTATCCCTTTTATGAACTGTGAGTATTTTCAAGCTAGTATAATCTTATACTTGATACTTTCTCAAATAAAAATATTCACATCACTAGTAACACAGATGATAATCTGCTATTATTAAGCATTAAAAGCAAATTATAGGGCTAAATAACTAATTTTTATTGGTATCAAATGAATGTTTTTTTTAATCGTTAAGATAAATGTTGAAGTAAATTAAATCTTCAGAAAAAGAATAGTTAGCTTGATTATATTTTCTCAAATTCGTGTACTTATCGTTAATCCAAATTCAATTTAATATCCAGTAAATAAATTAAAAAGGTAATAATTATTAAAGATTTCTCCATTACGATCTGCAATGTATGTTAAATATTTTGAATTCGAAATTATTTTTTTTGACAATAATTCATACAATATTTCAATAATATTTCATAGTAATTTGTATATCAAATAGATATAGTCTAATTTATGCGTAATTTTAAATTCCGTGTCCGCACACGTTTTTTGAAACTAATTTTTTTTATTCAAAATAAATAGTATTTTTGCAACAATTATATTCTGTGTGCGAACACAGTTTGAAAATTTTGTATAAGAATGGCAGAAAAAAATCACAAAATTCGTATAAAGGATATTGCAGTTTTAGCGGGAGTATCAGAAGGAACTGTTGACAGAGTTTTACACAATAGGGGTGATGTCTCTGATAAAAGTCGAGAAGCAGTCACCAAAGTGCTTGAAGAGATGAATTATTCTCCAAATTTGCTTGCACGCTCATTAGCTTCAAAAAAAAATTACCACTTTGTATGTCTTTTCCCCTCTTTTGAATCTGGTGAATACTGGGAAAGTGTTGATAAAGGTTTTAAACAGGCTGCACTTGAATTTCTTCATCACAACGTACATATCGAAAAAAAATATTTTAATCAATTTGACAGCCAATCATTTGTTAGTGTTTCGGAGTCGGTATTGAAGACTGAACCGGATGCTGTGTTTATTGCTCCGATATTCAGAAATGAAACTATTTCATTTATTAATGACCTGAATAATTTGGCGATTCCTTATTCATTTATTGATTCAATGATTGAAAATACTGAATTTAATACCTATTATGGTCAAAATTCATTTCAAAGTGGATTCATTGCTGCTAAATTATTGTTGAGTTCGATGCCAGATGGTTCTCAAATTGTTGTTATCCGAACGAAGCGAAAAGGTTCGGTATCGAATCAGACACTTACAAGAAGCAATGGTTTTAATCATTATATTCAGGAAAATAATCTTGATAATAAATTAAATATAATCAGTGCCGAATTTAATAATAATGATGAATCAGGGAATCTGGAAATTCTAAGGCAAATTTTTAAGCAAAATCACACTATTAGAGCTGTAATCACTTTTAATTCAAGAGTATATCGTTTGGCTATGCATTTGGAAGCGCTTCAACAAACTAATGTCCGTTTAATTGGATATGATTTGCTTGAAGAAAATGTAAAGTATCTTAAGCAAGGAATTATTAACTGTCTTATTTCTCAACGTCCTGATAAACAGGCTTATTTCACGGTTCGGGATATGTGTCGAAAATTGATATTTCGTCAGGAAATAAACCGGATAAATTATATGCCGATGGATGTTTTGATGAAAGAGAATATTGAGGATTATGTTCAGTTTAATGAGAACATATGATTGAAAAACAATAAAATAAAACAACAATTTAAATCATTAAATTATGAAATTAGGAAAATTAAGTATTGGTACGGGTGACCGATTTGCACATCAGGGTGAAGCTCAGCTGAGAGCTATCATGAAAGCAAATGAGCAAGGTCTAGACATAAATATAGTATGGAATAAATCAAATCGTGAACACACCTATGTTCATACAGTTCCTCAGGATACACGCGATGAAGCAGAAGCTGCTGTAAAAGCATTAGGTTTTAAGGGTCAATATTTTGTAGATGCTGACCATATTAATTTTAGCAATGTAGCCGGCTTCGTTGATTCATCCGATTTCTTCACGCTGGATGTTGCATCATTTATTGGAAAGGAAAGCAAACCTGAAGATATTCGTGCATTTGTTGCCTCATGTGATAAATACATTGGTAAACTTCAGATTCCGGGCATTGATCACGTTATCGTCGTTTCTGTTGAGTTACTGGAAAATATTGCTGGCAAATTTTTGGCTGCAACTCAACAAGCAGCTGATATTTATAATTTCCTTGCTGAGAAAAAAGGAAAAGGGAATTTTATTACCGAAGTTTCAATGGATGAAGTGGAAACTCCACAAACTCCTATTGAACTGTTGTTTATATTAAAAATGCTTGCTTCAAAAGGCGTACCTGCTCAAACAATCGCTCCAAAATTCACCGGACGTTTCAATAAAGGTGTGGATTATACAGGAGATGTGAATCAGTTTGCAAAAGAATTTGAGGAAGATGTTTTAGTAATTGATTTTGCCGTTAAAGAATTCGGCCTTCCGGAAGAATTGAAACTTAGTATTCACTCCGGTAGCGATAAATTCTCTATTTATCCGGTTATGGCTGCTGTTATTAAAAAATATGACAAAGGTCTTCACCTGAAAACTGCTGGAACAACCTGGTTGGAAGAAGTAATTGGCTTAGCAGTGGCAGGAAACGATGGTTTGGAAGCAGCTAAATTTATTTATGCTGATTCATTAAACCGTAGTGAAGAATTATGCGGTCCTTATGCCGATGTAATTGATATTAAAACAAGTGAACTTCCTCCAATCGAAGAAGTTAAATCTTGGTCGAGCGAAAAATATGCAAATACTTTGCGCCATATTCCTGGTCATCCTGATTATAACCCGAATTTCCGTCAATTAATTCACGTAGCCTATAAAGTAGCTTACGAAATGGGCGACAACTATATCAAGATGATAGAAAAACATGCTGATGTTGTTGGTCAATGCGTTGAAGAAAATATCTACGACCGTCATTTAAAACGTTTATTTAATTTATAAATCTATTAATATATACAAAATGAAAAACTTATTCGATGTAAAAGGTAAGGTGATTGTTATCACAGGTGGTGCCGGTATCCTTGGAAAAGGAATGGCTGAATACATGGCTGAACAAGGTTGTAAAGTCGTTATTTTAGACAGGGCTGACGCAGGTGTGGCTTTGGTTGAAGAAATCAAATCAAGAGGTGGTGAAGCCTTGTATTTGAATACAAATGTTCTTGAAAAAGAATCATTGGAACAAAATGCAAAAGATATTGTTGCTGCTTTTGGCCGAATTGATATTTTAGTAAATGCGGCTGGTGGAAATATGGCCGGTGCAACTATTGGGCCAGATCAAACTATTTTCGATCTTCAAATTGATGCTTTCGAAAAAGTGGTTGATTTGAACTTGTTTGGAACGGTATTACCTTGTATGGTTTTTGGGAAAATTATGGTTGATCAAAAAGAAGGAAGTATTATTAATATTTCTTCTGAATCAGCTATTCGTCCGTTGACCCGTGTAGTTGGTTATGGAGCTTCTAAAGCTGCTGTAACAAACTTCACCAAATTCCTTGCTACTGAAATGGCAACTAAATTCAGTGAGAAAATACGTGTAAATGCAATGGCACCGGGTTTCTTCTTAACTGAACAAAATCGTGCATTAATGACCAATCCTGATGGTACACCAACTCCAAGAGGAAAATCTATCGTTGCTCATACACCATTTGGACGCTTAGGAGAAGCTGATGAATTATTTGGTACACTACATTGGTTATCAAGTGAAGCTTCTAAGTTTGTAACCGGAACATTGACCGTTATTGACGGTGGTTTTGATGCATTTTGTATTTAAACAAAATAAAAAGTAAGTACAAGTGGCAGTTAATACTGACCACTTGTAACTTTGAAGTTTTTTAATAGGTGTTTTTTTTCACTGAATCAATTTAGCAATCGTAAATAGTAAATTTTTTAAATCATAAATTAGATTATGTATTTATGTAAACAATCCTGGAGATGGTATGGTCCAAATGATCCGGTATCATTATGGGATATTCGACAGGCTGGTGCAACAGATATAGTAACGGCATTACACCAGATTCCAAATGGTGAAGTGTGGCCCGTAGAGGCAATTTTGTACCGTAAAAGAATGATAGCGGAAGCAGGTTTAATCTGGTCGGTTGTTGAAAGTGTTCCGGTACACGAAGATATCAAGAAACAAACTGGAAATTTCAAACAGTTTATAGAAAATTATAAACAAACTGTTCGTAATCTGGCAGAATGCGATATTCGGATAGTTACTTATAATTTTATGCCTATTCTGGACTGGACTCGAACCGATTTGGCATACGAAATGCCTGACCGTTCAAAAGCATTGCGCTTTGAAATGGCTGCTTTTGTGGCTTTTGACCTATATATTCTGAAACGACCAAATGCTGAAAAAGATTATTCAGTTGACCAAATTTCGAAAGCAAAAAAACGCTTTGACGAAATGAGCGAAAAAGAGAAAGATACATTGACCCGTAATATGATTGCCGGACTTCCGGGTGCGGAAGAAAGTTTCTCCTTAGAACAATTTCAGGCTTCTTTAGATACCTACAAAGGAATTTCAGAAGATCAATTGAGAAATAATTTGTTCTATTTTATCAATGAAATTTGCCATGTAGCAGATGAAGTTGGCGTTCAGATGGCTATTCACCCTGATGATCCTCCCCGTTCAATCCTTGGTTTACCTCGTATTTTGAGTAATGCCGGAGATGTTCAGAAACTTTTTGCAGCAGTTCCAAGCAAAGCTAACGGAATTTGTTTATGTACAGGCTCCTTTGGCGTGGCTTCAATAAACGATTTAACTTCGATGTTGCGTGAATTTGGCGAAAGATTGTATTATGTGCATTTCCGTAGTACACATAGAAATAGTGATGGTGATTTTTACGAAGACAACCATTTAGAAGGTGATGTGGATATGTACGAAGCAATGAAAGCGTTGCTGGTTGTACAATATACTTATAAACGTAATATCCCTATGCGTCCTGATCACGGTCATCAGATGTTGGACGATTTACACAAGAAAACAAATCCTGGTTACTCTGCTATTGGTATGCTTCGCGGTATGGCCGAATTACGCGGACTGGAACTCGGAATATCAAGGACATTGTTTTAATTTACAACTTAAACATTTACAATTTTAATTGTTTGTTGTAAGTTTGGTAATTTTACTTTCACTTCAAGCAATCTAATAACGAATAACTAATTATCTAATAAACAGAATCATGATTGAATTAAAAAAAGATTTTAAATACTCATTAATGGTAGCTACCAGTATGGGTGTTCGCATTACGCCGGTGAACGGTCAACCTGTTCACAGCAGTAAATTATTCGAAATGGAAGTTTCAAGTGCTGAAACTAATGTAGCAAGTATTGCTTCGTATTTGGGACTTCCTGTGAAAGTTTTGACTACTTTTGTTAAGGATAGTCCGATTGCACAAATGATAAAAAGTAACCTTCGCGCTCGTAACATGGATTATGAAGGTGTTGAAGTACCTCAGGGTGATCCATGGGGCTATCGTCACCAGTTTAATATTGCCGATAGTGGTTTTGGAACTCGTGGACCACGCGTTTTGAACGATCGTGCCGGTGAAGTAGGACGTACCTTGAACGTAAAAGATTTTGATTTGGAACGTATTTTCGTAAAAGAAGGTGTTCAGATTCTTCACTTATCGGGTTTGATTGGCGCTTTGTCAGTAGAAACCAGTGAATTCTGCTTACAGTTAGCTCGTTATGCCAAGAAAACGGGAACTCGTATTTCGTTTGATTTGAATTACCGTGCTTCTTTCTGGAAAGGTCGTGACAAAGAATTGCGCGATATCTTTACTGAAATTGCTTCTGTTGCTGATATATTAATTGGTAACGAAGAAGATTTCCAGCTTTGTTTGGGAATAAAAGGTCCAGAAGCTGGTGGCAAAGGTATTGAAGCCGAAATTGATGGTTTCAAAGGAATGATTGGTCGAGTAAAAGCAGCATTCCCTAATGCATCAGTTTATGCAACTACTTTGCGTCAGGTAATTAGCACCAATGAACACCTTTGGGGTGCAATTATGCTTGATGGCGACAACTGGCATGTAATTCAACCACGCAAAATCAACGTACTCGACCGTATTGGTGGTGGTGATGGATTTGTAGGCGGTATGCTTTACGCTATTCTGAAAGGTTGGGAACCTGAAACATGGGCTCAATTTGGTTGGGCTTCAGGAGCTTTGGCAACTACATTCCTGACTGATTATGCACAACCTGCTGACGAAGACCAGGTTTGGGCTATCTGGGGTGGAAATGCACGCGTTAAACGCTAATTTATTATTTTAAATTTACGATTTGCGATTTGCGATTGGGTTGAAGAAATTTGTTAGACCAATTGTAAATTGTAAATCTAAAATCGTAAATCAAACTATGTTATACTACGAAAAAGGTTCAATTGAAACCGAATTTACTTCCGAAGACCTAAAAAAAGGCCTCTTTGAAGCATTGGAAAAAATAGGAAAGAAGCACAAAGTGCTAGCTATTCCTCCTGATTATACGCGTTTGCCAAGTCGTGCCGGTGAGCTTACAGAATTTTCGTGGCAATTTTACGGTGATGCAATGACCGATGTGCTTCCAGCTTTGGGAACACACTCACCCATGACAGCTCATCAAATTGAACACATGTTCGGTTCTATGCCGGCTTCGCTTGTTCGTGAGCACGATTGGCGAAACGATGTGGTAACGGTTGGAACCGTACCCTCCGAGTTCGTAAAAGAAGTATCAGGTGGTGCTGTGGAGTTCCCATGGCCGGCTCAGGTAAATAAATTGTTATTGGAAGGTAACTTTGACCTGATTTTATCACTTGGTCAGGTTGTTCCTCACGAAGTAGTGGGAATGGCAAATTACAACAAAAATATTTTCGTTGGAACAGGTGGGGTAGAAGGTATCAACAAAAGTCACTTTGTGGGTGCTGCTTACGGTATGGAACGCATGATGGGTCATGCCGATACACCTGTACGTAGGATTTTTAATTATGCCTCAGAGAATTTTACCAATAATTTACCAATTGTGTATGTGCAAACTGTAGTTGGATTGGATAAAACCGATGGCAAAATCAAAACGCGCGGTTTGTATATTGGTGATGACTATGAAGTATTTACTAAAGCTGCTAAACTGGCACTTCAGGTAAACTTTGACTTGCTTGACAAACCATTAACCAAAGTGGTTGTTTATCTCGATCCGACAGAATTCAAGAGTACCTGGTTAGGTAATAAATCCATTTATCGTACCCGAATGGCTATTGACGACGATGGAGAACTGATTGTATTGGCTCCTGCTTTGAAAGAGTTTGGTGAGGACAAAGAAATAGATCGATTAATTCGTAAATATGGATATTTTGGAACGCCAACAACTTTAAAAAATTGTGATGAGAATGAAGAATTGCGCAATAACTTAAGTGCTGCAGCTCACTTGATTCACGGTTCTTCCGAAGGTCGTTTTAATGTAACATATTGCCCGGGAAAGGGAGCTGAAAACCTGACTCAGGCCGAAATTGAAAGCGTTGGCTTCAAGTATGCCGATATTGATGAAGTTACAGCCAAATACGATCCCGCCAAACTACGTGATGGTTATAATACAATGTCAGATGGAGAAGAAATTTTCTATATTTCGAATCCTGCATTAGGATTATGGGCGTTTAAGGAAAGGTTTAAATATTAAGCTGACTTGTGGACAGCTTAGTAGAAATTAATTGGGGAATAATTGGTTGTGGAAATGTCACCGAACTTAAAAGCGGACCAGCTTTTAATAAGGTTGAACATTCCAATCTGGTAGCTGTGATGCGTAGAAATGCGATATTAGCAGAAGATTATGCCAAACGACACAAAGTTCCGAAGTTTTATACTGAAACTGCTGATTTAATCAACGATTCGGACGTAAATGCCGTTTACGTAGCAACTCCGCCCGATACACATGCTTTGTATGCCATTCAGGTTATGAAAGTAGGAAAACCTGTTTACGTAGAGAAACCCATGGCCAGAACCTATGCCGAATGTCAGGAAATGATTCGAGTTTCGGAGGAAACCGGAATGCCATTATACGTTGCATATTATCGACGTTCGTTGCCGGCATTTTTGAAAGTGAAAGAATTGATTGAAACGGGTGCAATTGGCAAGCCTTTGACAGTGAATGTTCGCTTACATTTGGCATTTGGAGAGCGCGACCGGTTTCCTGAAAAGCAAACCTGGCATGTAAAGCCTGAGATTTCGGGAGCCGGACATTTTTATGATCTGGCATCGCATCAGTTTGACTTTCTGGATTTTGTATTCGGAAAAATAACCGAAGTTCACGGCATAGTAACAAATGTCGCCGGATATTATGAAGCAGAAGATACCGCTTCAGCCGTTTTTAGTTTTGAATCGGGAGTTAAAGGCACAGGCAGTTGGTCGTTTGTGGTGGATAAACAAGCTGAAGAAGACAGTATTGAGATTACAGGAACCAAAGGAAGCATTCAGTTTCCTTGTTATGACAAAGGCGATGTAATACTCAAAGCCGACGGCATAACAACAAAACTAAGTTTTGTAAATCCTGAAAATATCTCTTATAATCTTGTTAAACAGGTAGTAGGAGCAATGAAGAAAACAAATGAATGTGTCAGTACAATGTATTCAGCAGCTCGCACGAGTTGGGTAATGGAAGAAATTGTAAAATCATATTATAAGAAATAAAATGAAGATTCTAATCGACGATAAAATTCCATACATACACGGCGCTTTCGAAAGTGTGGCTGAGGTGGTTTATTTACCGGGTTCTAAAACAACACCGGAAATAACTAAGAATGTCGATGCTATTGTAACTCGTACCCGTACTATTTGTAACGAAAAATTGTTGGCAGGTTCGTCGGTGAAGTTTATCGCCACAGCCACAATCGGTTACGACCATATTGATACGGATTATTGCGAATCGGTTGGGATTAGTTGGACAAATGCTCCGGGCTGTAATTCCAAATCGGTGGAGCAATATATCGCTTCTACGATAATGGTGCTTGCTGAACGGAATGACTGGAATCTGAGCGAAAAAACAATAGGAGTAGTAGGAGTGGGCAATGTTGGAAGCAAAGTAGCCCGCATTTGCAAAATATTTGGAATGAAAGTTCTGCTGAATGATCCACCCCGCGAACGTGCCGAAGGTTCGGATAAGTTTGTGAGTCTGGAAACCATTCAGAATGAGGCAGATATTATCGCATTGCATGTTCCGCTGAATATGAAAGGCGAAGATGCCACCTATCATTTGGGAAATGAGTCGTTTTTAAAGTCTCTGAAAAAGAAACCGGTACTGATTAATTCATGTCGCGGTGAAGTAACCGAAACGCAGTCAGTAAAAGAAGCATTAAAATCAGGACGGATTTCCGCTTTTATTTGCGACTGTTGGGAAAATGAACCGGATATTGATTTAGAACTGTTGAGCTTGACTGAAATAGCCACTCCGCATATTGCAGGATATTCCAAGGATGGCAAAGCCAACGGAACGCTGATGAGCGTTCAGGCTATCAGCAAGTACTTCGGACTTGGGCTGGAAAAATGGAGGCCTTCGGGTGTTGAACAACCAAAAGAACCTGTTCTTGAGTTAGATGGAAGCGGAATGACTGAGCAACAAATTATTTCGAAAGCAATACTGTATACCTACGATATTCGAAACGATGATGCGAATTTTAGAAATGACATAGCTCATTTCGAACAACTTCGGGGCGATTATCCAACACGCAGAGAATTTCCAGCTTTTACGATTATTGCTAGTAACATAGATAATCAAACCCAAATTAAACTCAAAAAAATGGGATTTAATGTCAAATAAAGAATTATTCAAATAAAGGATATAGAATAAATAACTTATAAATAATTTTTCATCATGAAACAAAAAGCAGACATTGGATTAATCGGGTTGGCCGTAATGGGCGAAAACCTGGTACTAAACATGGAAAGTAAAGGTTTTACCGTGGGTGTTTTTAACCGTTCGGTAGACAAAGTAGACAAATTTATTGCAGGACGTGGTGCAGGCAAAAACTTCATCGGAGCGCACTCTATCAAAGAATTATGCGATTCGTTGGCAAAACCACGTAAAGTAATGATGCTGGTAAAAGCAGGACAAGCAGTTGATGATTTTATCGAACAACTGATTCCTAATCTGGAAGCCGGAGATATCATTATTGATGGTGGGAACACACACTTCCCTGACACGATTCGTCGTGCCAAATACGTTGAAAGCAAAGGACTTCTTTATATTGGAACTGGTGTTTCAGGTGGCGAAGAAGGCGCATTGTTAGGACCATCAATTATGCCGGGTGGATCTCCTGCTGCATGGCCTGCTGTAAAAGATATTTTGCAAGCTATTTCTGCAAAAGTGGAAAATAATGTTCCTTGCTGCGACTGGGTTGGCGAAGGTGGTGCCGGTCACTTCGTAAAAATGGTTCACAATGGCATTGAGTACGGTGATATGCAGATTATTTGCGAAGCATATCAGGTTATGAAAGATTTGCTTGGATTGAATGCTGACGAAATTCATCAGGTTTTTAAAGAATACAACGAAGGTGATCTGGATTCATATCTTATTGAAATTACCCGTGATATCATGGGCTTCCGTGACGAAAACGGCGAGGCTTTGGTTGAAAAAATTCTGGATACTGCTGGACAAAAAGGTACCGGAAAATGGACCGGAGTTGCAGCGCTTGACTTAGGTATTCCATTGACATTGATTGGTGAATCGGTATTTGCTCGTTGTTTGTCAGCTCAAAAAGACATTCGTGTGAAAGCATCGAAAGTAATTAGCGGACCTGAAGCATTATTTTCCGGCGACAAAAAACAAATGATTTCTGATTTGAAAGATGCGTTATTTGGAGCTAAAATTATTTCCTATGCTCAGGGCTACAACCTGATGATGGAAGCAGCCAGCGAATACAAATGGAATCTGAATTACGGCGGTATCGCGTTGATGTGGCGTGGTGGCTGTATTATTCGTTCTACCTTCTTGGGAGATATCAAAAAAGCATTTGATATCAATCCTGGCTTAGAAAACCTATTACTTGACCCACATTTCAAAGAAATCGTTGAAAAAGCTCAGGCCGGATGGCGTCGTGTTTGTGCTACAGCACTTACAAACGGTGTACCTGTACCTGCTTTGACTTCAGCACTTTGTTATTTTGATGGATTGCGCAGCGAACGCTTACCAGCTAACTTGTTACAAGCACAACGTGACTACTTCGGAGCGCACACTTACGAGCGCATTGACAAACCACGTGGCGAATTCTTCCACACCAACTGGACAGGTCGTGGTGGTGATACTGCTTCTACGACTTATGTAGTGTAGTCCTCATCTTACAATTAAATAGCCCTTCGTTCTGTTGATCGAGGGGCTTTTCGTTTCCAGAATGAATAAAACTTGACATTTAAGTTAAGTTATATTACCTTTGGTAGTTAAAAATAATTTATTTGCACATCTGATTGCGAGAATAAAAATCACTTTGTATGTTTGTAGAAAAATAGGAGATAATTATTTTGAATAAGTTCAGATTCATAGTTGTTTTATTGTTGTCAATATGCAGTACCTGGCTTTCTGGGCAACTGCTTATCGATGTTCATAGGCTATTATTGGACGAAACGCTTCACTACAAAGCAAAATGGGGTTTTCTGACCATTGGCTCTGCCACTACGAAATCGGAGAGGAAGCTTTACAAAATAAGACAAAACCTATGTTGTAAAATACAGTTGGAAGGAACAACCAATGGATTGGCACGTTTATTTTATCTAAACGACCGTTGGATGTCGTACATTGATATTCAAAATATTACCACACTAAAGGGATACAGGAAGATTCGGGAAGGAAAATATTAACTCGACGAATTGACTTATTTCTATCCTGAACAGAAAAAAGCTGAAATTTGGTGTCTGGATTATCAAACGAAAAAATTTAAATTTCATAAAGTGTACAAAACCCCTTTAAATATAAGGGATGTGGTGGCCGGATTTATGATAATTCGGTTGGTAGATTTGTCGAAATATAATAAGGGTGAGCATTTTGTCATTGATGGTTTTTACGAAGATACCGGATATAAAATTGATGTTACAATGATCGGAATGGAATACGTAAAAACAGAACGTGACAAGGTACTATGCTATAAAGTAAAACCTTCGGTCCCCAAAAATAAAGTGTTTCAGGACGTGAATGCCGTGGATGTTTGGATAAATGCCAACAAACCTTATCAGATTGTGTGTATTAAAGCACGCCTTATCTTGGGCAATTTGTGGATTGAGCAGACTTAGTACTAAACAAAACGAATGAACTTTTTTATTAGTTCATCCGTTTTTTTATAGAAATTAGCCGGATTATAAAATTAAAATGTAATTTTACCGCAAAATCATTCGATTA
The DNA here is from genome assembly GCA_037144275.1 of Paludibacter sp. GTDB lineage: Bacteria > Bacteroidota > Bacteroidia > Bacteroidales > Paludibacteraceae > Paludibacter. Next base: position 30,783 of record JBAWXD010000008.1, read on the forward strand.
GTTAAACTCTAAAATAAATCAGTATGGCAAAGTCAGAAAATGCAAAGAAAAACGTCAAAAAAGATGCATTAAAAACACCTAAGGAAAAAAAAGAAGAAAAAAGGCTGAAAAAGGCTAAGAAAGACTGAGTTCGATTACAAAATTTCTTTCAAGGCATTTACAAATCCTGCAATTTCCTCTTCGGTAGTATCAAACGAGCACATCCAACGTTGTTCGTGAGTGTTTGCATCCCATTCATAAAAAGGATATTGCTTCCGCAAAGGCTCAATAAGCTGTATTGGAATTATCACAAATAAGGCATTCGCATCCACACATTGAGTTATTTTTACACCGGGTAATCCTTTTATCTGACTTTCAAGCAACCTGGCCATGTTGTTTGCTTGAGAAGCCAACCGATACCAAAGTTTATTGCTGAGCAATGCTTCAAATTGTGCAGCGATAAAGCGATTTTTGGAGAAAAGTTGCGCTGATTGTTTGTGAAAATACGGCGCATTTGCTTTGAGTTCGTCATTGAAAATCAACACTGCTTCCCCAATCATCAAACCGTTTTTCGTTCCACCAAAGCTCATAATGTCGACTCCACAATCGACAGTGGCTTCTTTCAGACTGACACCTAAAGCCGCTACAGCATTGGATATGCGCGCTCCATCCATATGAACATACAGTCCATTTGAATGTGCAAAATAACATAATGCTTTTAGTTCTGCAATTGAATAAACTGTTCCCAATTCAGTACTTTGACTGATTGAAATAACTTTAGGTTGGGTATTATGAACGTTTCCAATACGAGCAAGTAATGGTTTAATCAGTTCGGGAGTTAGTTTCCCATCAGCCGTTTTGAGTGGTAAGAGCGAGCAACCAATACTTTGCGTAGGGGCTCCACATTCGTCGGCCAATATATGGGCATATTCCGAACAAACCACAGACTGAAATGCTAAGGTGCAGCATTTTAGACAAGTAACATTGGCACCGGTGCCATTGAAAGTATAAAGCACCGTAACTTTTCCAAATTCATTTTCGAAAAGTTTATTTGTTTCTTTACTAAACTCATCATCACCGTACGAAATTTGATGATTTACATTAGCACGTTGGATGGCTTCAAAGATTTCGGGATGAATTCCCGAATAATTATCACTGGCAAAGGATTTCATTTTTTTTTCTGATTATAGACTCAATAGCCAAGAACCAAGAATCAAGACAAAAATTCATGTCTCGATTCTTGGTTCTTGGCACTAAAATCTGATTTAAAATTTAAATTTATCGAAAAAACTTTTTGATTTGCTTTCTTCAGTTGCTGAAGCATCAGTATTTTCACTTGGTTCTTCGTAGCGTGGTGTGGCTTCGCCTTGTTCTGTTTTAATAAATCTGATTACATCTTCCAGTCCTTCAACAAATTTATCGAAATCTTCTTTATAAAGAAAAATTTTGTGTTTCTCGTAGGTTACCTGCGCATCTTCTTCATAACCAGTAACTTTCTTCTTGCTCTCTGTAATAGCCAGGAACAAATCTTCGTTTCGGCTTTTCTTTACATCCAGATAATAAATGCGTTTTCCGGCTTTAATAGCTTTGGAATAAATGATTTCGTTGTCTTTTTTCTCAATTTCAAATTTCTTTTTCTCTACTTCCATAATACTACTTTTGTTTTAAAATTATAAAACCCTGTATCAACTATTTTTTCAATAAACAAATCAACCAACAAGGAGTTATTTGCATTGAGTGCTCAAATTTCTGTATTTTTTTTGAATATATCAAATAAAATTTCTGATTTTGAGTAATTAGTTGAAAAAAAAATCTAAAATTGTATTTTAAGTCTTCAAAATCTCTTTTTATGTAAGATCTTTAGGTATAAAGATTTGCTAATTTTAAACACTTTAGCGAATTATAGAAATTTCACAAGTTGTTTAAAGGATATAAGCAATAAAAGTGCTATTTTTGTATCTCAATTTCAGAAAAATACGCATGATGCCTTATATGGCATATTGTTTTTAATTTTGAGATTTGTTTTCAGTAAATAATTTTAATTAAAAAAACTATTACATTATGGAATCTAGCGTAAAACTTCACTCACTTAAAGCTATTGAATTAAAATCCTATTCATTTGCACTCCTTTTCGTTGCCGGTAACGTAATATTACCACAAATATGTCACCTGATTCCTATGGGAGGAATGATGTTATTGCCAATTTACTTTTTTACACTTATTGCTGCTTATAAATACGGTTTTTTTACCGGTTTACTTACTGCTGTGGCTTCTCCTATTATTAATCATTTGTTATTTGGTATGCCAGCCGCTGAAATGATGCCGATTATTCTTATCAAATCAGCCCTATTGGCAACTTCAGCAGCATATTTGGCTCAACGCACCAAAGAAATTAAATTGCAAAATATCTTCTTCGTAATTCTTTTCTATCAGGTAATCGGAATGATTGCTGAATTTGTTCTAACAGGTAGCTTTGCTGCAGCAATGCAGGATATTCGTATCGGTTTTCCGGGTATGTTTCTTCAACTTGTGGGCGGTTTCTTCTGTTTGAAAGCAATCGCTAAATTGTAATTGGTTAATTGATAATGGGTAAGTCTTTTGATGATGTAATGGAGCGGGTGCGGGTTATTGAAATCCCTGAAACCTTTGATATGGTAGTGGCTATTGCCAATGGTGGAATTATTCCCGCTGCCATGATAAATCAACGCTTAGGCTGCGAATACCATTTGCTGAAGCTGAATTTGCGGGATGCTATGCAAAATAAATTGTATGATAAACCCAAATTATTGGCTGAAATTGACTTCGATTATAAAGGAAAACGCATACTGCTGGTTGACGACCGCGTAAAAACGGGAACAACGCTTGAATTTGCAAAAGAATTACTTTCGGAGGCAGCTTTGGTAAAAACATTAGCTGTAAATGGAATTGCCGATTATTGTTTGTATAACGAAAGTTGTTTTCGTTTTCCGTGGTTAGTTTAAATAAATCCATAATTTTCAATTCATAATGCATAATTAAAAACAATTTTAACGGGATAAAGTATTATCTTTGCACCCGAAATTATAAATTATGCATTATGAATAATGCATTAAAGAAAAAGCGTTCTGTATTTTATGATTAATCGAGTATTACTGCGTATTAAGATTATCCAAATCTTATATTCCTATTACAAAAGTGAAGGTAAATCCTTACCTTTGGCTGAAAAAGAGCTGTTTCACAGCATCGAAAAAACCTACGACCTTTACTTTCACCTGTTGCAATTATCGATTGAAATAACCCGGTTTGCTTCCGATAAAATTGAAACAAAACGCAATAGATTACGACCATCCGATGAAGATTTAAATCCAAACACCCGTTTTGTTGATAACAAGTTTATTGCACAACTCTCTAAAAACCAGCAATTTAACGACTATCTCACTGCCCATAAACTTTCCTGGGTAAACGATTCGGAAATAATCAAAGTGCTTTTCGAAGAAGTCATTTCTTCCGATTTTTATGCCGAATATATGAAAGCTCCTGTGGCAGATTATGCTGCAGATAAAGATATATGGCGTAAAATATTCAAAAAAATAGTTCTTCAAAGTGAAGATTTGGAGGATTCTATTGAGGATCAGAATATTTACTGGACCGACGATATTGAAATGGTGGTGAGTTTTATTATCAAAACTATTAAACGATTTGATACGGCAAATGGTATTGATCAAGCACTTTTGCCCATGTTTAAAGACCAGGATGATGCTGAATTTGCTACTAAACTGATGCGTAATGTGTTGACCAAGGGGGCTGATTTGCGCGAAATGATTGACAAAAACACCAAAAATTGGGAAATCGATCGTATAGCATTTATGGATATAGTAATTATGGAAGTGGCTCTGGCTGAACTTCTTGATTTTCCTACTATACCGGTAAATGTTACACTAAATGAATATATAGAAATTGCTAAAAACTACAGTACCGAAAAAAGCGGCACCTTTATAAACGGTGTACTTGACAACATAGTTGGAGAACTTAAGAAGGATAATAAACTGATTAAAGTGGTGATGTTTAGCGATAATAAAAAATAAAAAACTATTTTTGCAGAATAAATTTAAAACAAACAAAAAATGAACTTATTAAGTATTTTATTACAAGCAGCTCCGGCAGCAGGTGGCGCAAGTCAGTATTCAGGGATTTTAATGATGGTATTGATTTTTGTGGTTTTCTACTTCTTTATGATTCGTCCACAAAGTAAACGTCAAAAAGAAATCAAAAAACAACGTGAAGCAATGAAACAGGGAGATTCAGTAGTTACATCGGGTGGAATTTATGGTAAAGTAAAGGACATCAAAGATACAACTGTAACTGTAGAAATTGCAGATAAAGTGTTGATCAAAGTAGACAAAAACTCAGTTTTTGCAACTGCTGAAGACGCTCAAACCGACGCAAAATAAGCAAAGGTCAATATGGCTGAAGACAACGGGAATTTATTCCTAAAATATTACTCGCAAAAGCTTAAATCATTCTTTTTATCAAAAGATATTTTAAGCTTTTTGCTTTTTCTACTTATTTCAGCAACCTTTTGGTATGTTCATGCTCTTGGTAAAGAGCGTGAAACAAATATTATTGTTCCGGTGCGTTATATAGGTGTGCCACTAAATCTTGCACTAACCAACAATCCGCCTTCTGAAATCTCATTGGATATTAGGGATCAGGGAATTCGCCTTTTTGAATATTCAGATTTGAGGCGAAACCCATTAACCATCGAATTAAGTAGGGTTTTTTATCAAAAAGGAGAAATTTTAATTACTCCGGATCAGCTGAAATCCAGAATTGTTCGATATTTGAAGCCAACTACCTCGCTATTAGATGTTCATCCTGATTCTTTGTTGATTAAGTACGAAAAATTGAGTTATAAGACTTTACCTATCGAATTTAATGCCAAGATAGATTTGGCACATCAGTATATGTTTAGTGACCGGATAAAGGTTCAGCCCAATAAAGTGACTGTTTTTGGACCTAAAAACATGCTGGACACACTAAAAACGATACATACTGAGTGTAAAGTATTTAAAAATCTAAATGATACCATTTCATTCCGTTGTAATTTACTCCCATTGAAATTAACGCATTATTCTGTAAATAATACTAAAGTTACAATTTCAGTGGAGCAATTTACCGAACGCAAAGTGCAAATTCCAATTTCTATGCTAAATTGTCCGGCAAATCTCGCAATTCGCACTTTTCCTATAGTTGTAAATGCTACTTTTACAGTGGGACTAAGTCGGTTTAAAACCTTCAATACTTCAGATATTGAGGTTTATCTGGACTATAACGATTTAAGAACTGATAAAACAAGTAAGCACATTTTAAAAATAAAGAATAACTCGACACATATTTCAAATATCAGAATTTTCCCCTTAGAAGTCGAATATTTACTGGAACAGAAATAGAGCCAATGAAAAATATACAAATGGTTGACCTGAAAAGTCAATACGAAAAAATAAGGGAAGAAGTTAATGCCGGAATTCAGGAAGTAATTGATTCAACTTCATTCATTAAAGGTGGGAAAGTGACTGATTTTCAGTTCAATCTGGAAACTTATCTGAATGTTAAGCATGTTATTCCCGTAGGAAACGGTACTGATGCACTTCAGATTGCATTGATGGCTTTGGGTTTGAAGTCCGGCGATGAGGTTATTACTCCAACTTTTACCTTTATTGCAACTGCGGAAGTAGTTGCTTTGCTGGGTTTAACCCCGGTAGTGGTGGATGTTGATTTTGATACTTTCAATATTTCTATTGATTCACTTAAGAAGGCTATTACTCCGAAAACTAAAGCCATTGTTCCTGTTCATTTGTTTGGACAAAATGCTGACATGGAGTCTATTATGGCTATTGCCAAAGAACATAATCTGTTCGTAGTGGAAGATGCTTGTCAGTCCATTGGTTCTGTTTATACTTTCTCTGATGGACGTAAAGTTCAATCAGGTTGCATGGCTGAAATAGGTTGTACTTCGTTTTTTCCATCTAAAAATCTGGGTTGTTTTGGTGATGGCGGAGCAATTTTTACAAATAACGATGAGCTGGCAGCTCAAATGCGAGCCATTGCCAATCATGGTATGGTTGTTCGCTACTATCATGATATGGTGGGGGTTAATTCTCGTTTAGATACTATTCAAGCTGCCGTGTTAGATGTGAAACTTAAACATCTTGATTCGTATTGTGCAAACCGTCTTGCTGCAGCCGATTATTATGATGCTGCTTTTGCTAAAACGGATAAATTAATTACTCCGACACGCTCATCCAAATCTACACATGTTTTTCATCAATATACCTTGAAATTAAACGGTGTTGATCGTGCAGGATTAATAAAATATTTAGCTGAAAAAGGAATTCCGGCTATGATATATTATCCTGTTCCGCTTCATTTACAAAAAGCATATCAGGATTCACGATATAAAGCAGGTGATTTTCCTGTTGCTGAGAAGCTAAGTGAATGTGTAATGTCGTTGCCAATGCATACGGAACTTACTCAGGAACAGTTGGAATATATTACAAGAAGTGTTTTGGAATTTCTAGCCACCTAATTCCCCCATTGGGGACTTTAAGAGTTGGGTAGAATTATGTACTAATTAATATTCCTCCTGTGGGGGATTGAGGGGCTTTTTAATGGAATACTTTGCACACGAAACTGCAGTAATTGATGCCGGTTGTGAAATAGGAAACGGAACTAAAATATGGCATTTTTCGCATATAATGTCTTGCTGTTTTATTGGCGAAAGCTGTAATATCGGTCAAAATGTGGTTATTTCGCCACAGGTTCGGTTAGGACGGAATGTAAAGATTCAGAATAATGTTTCTGTATATACTGGTGTAATTTGCGAAGATGATGTATTTTTGGGACCTTCAATGGTTTTTACCAATGTAATTAATCCACGAAGCCATGTAAATCGCAAAAATGAATATGCGGAAACAATCGTTCGTAAAGGTGCTAGTATAGGTGCAAATGCGACTGTGGTTTGTGGAAATGAAATTGGAGAATATGCCTTAATAGGGGCAGGGGCAGTAATTACAAAGCCTGTGAAACCCTTTGCACTGGTGGTTGGAAATCCGGCAAAACAAATTGGTTGGGTGAGTGAGAATGGTCACAAATTGAATTTCAATTCAGAAAATAGAGCCAATTGCCCCGAAACAAATCAGGAATACCTTTTAGAAAACGCTGAAGTAAAAAGAATAAAATAATTGATAATTGAACATTATGATAAAATTTGCAGTAATAGGACAGGGGCATATTGGAAAACGTCATGCTGAAATGATTCGCCGGAATCCGGAATCGGAACTGATTGCAGTATGCGATGTATTAGCAAAAGAACAAATAGGATTAAGCGAAATAACGGAGGCATATTTTACGAGTATTGACGATTTAATAGCTGCCGGACTGGAAATTGATGTTGTAAATATCTGTACACCGAATGGTTTCCATGCCGAATATGCCATCAAAGCCTTGAAAGCAAAGAAACATGTTGTGCTTGAAAAACCAATTGCACTAACCAAAAATGATGCTGAAGAAATTTTATTCAAATCACTTGAAGTTTCAAAACATGTATTTTGCGTTATGCAGAATCGCTATTCGCCTCCATCAGTTTGGCTGAAAGAATTGATTGATAACAATACCTTAGGTGATATTTATATGGTCAAACTAGATTGTTACTGGAATCGTGACGATCGTTACTATAAAAAAGGTAATTGGCATGGTGATGCGAAGTTGGATGGTGGAACGCTATTTACCCAGTTTTCGCACTTTATCGATATTATGTACTGGTTGTTTGGCGATGTTCAGAATATTCGTGGAAACTTTGCTGATTTCAGTCATAAAGAACTGACAGATTTTGAGGATAGTGGTGTGGTTACTTTTGATTTTGTGAACGGCGGAATGGGTAATCTGAATTATTCTACATCGGTTTGGGACACAAACCTCGAAAGTAGCATTACCATTATCGGATCAAAAGGAACGGTGAAAGTTGCCGGTCAGTATATGAATGAAGTAAGTTATTGTCATGTAAAAGATTATGTGATGCCGGAGTTGGCTCCTTCTAATCCACCAAATGATTACGGTTTATACAAAGGTTCGGCTCAGAATCACCATTATGTGATTGAAAATGTGATTGAAAAACTCACTGACAAAGGGACTATCACCACTAATGTGTTGGAAGGTCTAAAAGTGGTTGATATTATTGAACGGATTTATAAAGTCCGCGATGCTCAGTGGAAAAAGTAGTAAGTGGCAAACGGTAAGCAACTCAACAACCTTTCTAACTTTTTGAACTTTATAAACTTTCAAACTTTTCTAAATGATACAACGGATTCAAACACTTTATTTACTGTTTATAGTCATTTTGTCGGGTTTTGTAATTTTTGCCCCGCTGGCTGATTTAGTAAATACGGCTGATAAACTACTTTATTTGGTTGATTTCAAAGGCATTTCATTGATGAAATCAACTGGGAATACCCTAGAATCAACTATTTGGGGATTGACAACCATCTCGATGATTGTACCTGTTATGGCTTTGATTGCTATTTTTTTCTATAAAAACCGCACAAAGCAAATTCGCCTTTGCGTGATTAATATGGTTTTTATGCTGGCTTATTATGGTTTCTTGTTTTTTGAAATCTGGACGGCATGTAACCGTTTGCATACCGACTGGCATTTACGGATTGCTACCATTTTACCATTGGTAAATCTGATTTTAAGCTATTTAGCTATCGGTGCAATAGGAAAAGATGAAAAGTTGGTAAAATCGCTGGACAGACTCCGATAAATGTCCATATAACTAATTTTAAAACGCCTTTTAACTGAAGGCGTTTTTTGTTTAGGAAATTTTACCGAACTAATTCTTGTCCCAACTGTTTATTAATGAAAATAAACAACAATGAGAAGAACTCTAATTTTAATAATCAGCGCAGTTACTCTGCTATTAAGTCAGAGTGCCTGCAGTCAACCCACTAAAACGAACATGAAATACAATCCACTTACTCCCGAAGAACAGGCTGTTATACTGCATAAAGCCACTGAGCGACCTTTTACCGGTCAGTACGTTGACAATAAAGCCAAGGGAACTTACATGTGCAAACAATGTAATGAACCGCTGTATCGCTCTGAAGCTAAGTTTGAGTCGCATTGTGGGTGGCCGAGTTTCGACGATGAAATTCCGGGAGCAGTGAAACGAATTCCTGATGCAGATGGGCAACGGACTGAAATTGTCTGTGCCAATTGTGGAGCACATCTTGGTCATGTGTTTACGGGTGAGGGTTTTACACAGAAAAATACCCGCCATTGTGTCAATTCAATTTCAATGAAATTTATTCCTGCTACCGAAAATAAAGAAACCAATACGAATATGGAAACAGCTTATTTTGCCTCCGGATGTTTCTGGGGAACACAATATCATTTTATGAAAGCCAAGGGAGTAATCTCAACCTCAGTGGGTTATATGGGCGGACATACCAAAAATCCTACTTATCGCGAAGTATGTACAGGAGAAACCGGACATATCGAAACCACGGAAGTTGTATTTGACAAAAACAAAACGACCTTTGAAGATATGGTAAAGCTGTACTACGAAACGCATGATTTCACTCAGATTGGGGGACAGGGCCCGGATATTGGCGATCAATATCAATCGGTTATTTTTTATACTTCGGATGCTCAGAAACAAATGGCTGAAAAATACATCAAAATACTGACTGATAAAGGCTATAAGGTGGCTACACAATTAAGTAAAGCACCTGAATTCTGGAAAGCGGAAGAGTATCATCAGGAATATTACGAAAAGAAACACGGAAGTCCGTATTGCCATATTTACAGGAAAATATTCTAATTTGAAATTGGACTCACTTTATATCCTTTTTTCTCAAGAAGTTTTAACAATCCATTTTGTCCTGGAAGGTGCAAAGCTCCTACAGCAATAAAGCAGGATGATTTTTGCATCATATTGGGTAGTTTGCTTATCCAGTCGGCATTACGGTCATCAACCATTTTTTTGAATTCTTCGTCAGTCATATCGGTTATTTCTCCTTTGCCTTTCGATAGTAATAGCAAATCGTTCAGTTTTCCGGCTTTGTATAGTCTATTTAACTGATTCATTTCTTTTAGCATGCTGTTTTTTTTTCGAATGCTTTCTACTAAAAGGCTGGTTTGGCGTTCCAGACTCCCATTACCGAACAGAATAGCAATTTGCTGGTCAATGGTTTCTAATCCAAGCACTTTCTTGTCTTTTTCCTCTGCCACCAATTGAAAATAAGAATCAGACTGTTTGTCATCGCTCAATCCTGTCAATTTTTTATTTTTTTCCATTTCGTATAGGGTAAGAATGAGCGATGGATTCATGATGGAAACTTCTTTTAATCCAAATTTCAATGTTGCTTTCAATTCATTATCAACAAGTTTATATTCTTCTTGATTCATTAATTCACTTATTTTCTTGTGATTGGGCATGATAGCAGCCTGTTGTATTTTTGCCGAAGCGTCTATGTTATTCAGCACCATTTCACCAACTACGGTTTCACATTCACTGAATGTTTTGAATAAGCCCGGAACACTATCCAGAAACTGAATCGGAATCAAATGATGCGTTCCAAAAAGGTAGGAGGGATGCGTCAGCCCGTTTCCGTATATTTTCCAGAGTAATTGTGCTTGAGTTAACGAAAAATAAGTAACCAGTACAAAAAAAAGCATAATTATTTTCTTCATTAAAAATTTAATTTATTTTTTACAAAGGTAGCTAGGTAATTCATTTTTAATCATTCATAATCCATAATTAAAATAAGCTAACTTTTAAATTAATCTAAATTGAATGTGGTTTGTCTTATAATCTGTATCTTTGCATAGATATAAACTATATATTATGACTTTACAACAATTGGAATACGTGATGGCGTTGGAAAAAACCCGTCATTTTGTTCGTGCAGCCGAACTTTGTGGGGTAACACAGCCAACTCTAAGTGCAATGGTTCAGAAACTGGAAGATGAGTTGGATTGTAAGATTTTCGACCGCTCCCGTCAGCCGATTGAAACCACTGAAATAGGTAAACAAATTATCGATCAGGCGCAAGTAATTCTATATCAGGCGAATCAATTGAAAGAAAGCGTTCTGTCTGAAAAGAATACACTTTCAGGTACTTTGCATTTAGCTATAATCCCAACTATTGCACCTTATTTGTTACCACAATTTATTGCGTCATTCAAAAGTCTTTACCCTGAAATGGCTCTGAAAGTAAGCGAAATGCATACGAGTACCATTATTGAAAAGTTACGAGTAGCCGAAATAGATATGGCTATTCTTTCCACTCCACTCGAAGATCCGAAAATACTGGAAGTTCCACTGTATTATGAACGTTTTGTAGCCTATATTTCGCCTTCAGAAGCGATTTACAGCCGTACTGAGCTTTCTGCCAACGATATGCCACTTGATAAGTTATGGGTGCTTGAAGAAGGCCATTGTTTAAGGAATCAGGTATTTAATTTCTGTAACGAAAAACCTGTACAAGCCTCAACATACGAGGCAGGAAGTATCGATACCCTGGTGAAAATTGTTGATTTAAACGGTGGCTATACAGTTATTCCCGAGCTTCATGTAGATTTGCTCAGTGAAACTCAGAAATTGAATTTAAGAGAAGTGGTTAAACCTGAAGCAATCCGTGAGATTTCACTCGTTATTCGACACGATTTTGTGCGTGAAGCTGCTTTAAATGCTGTGGCTGAATGCATTAAACAAATTATCCCTTCTCACATGCTCGATGCCCGATTGAAGAAATTTGCCATAAAACTCTGATTTTTTATAACTTTAGTTGGTAGTCTGCAGTTGTATTAATGATTTACCTACCTGCCTGAGTAATGTGATTTTTTAATTCAGCATTAAAATCGTCTTTCTCTAATAAATCTTCCATGGTTAAGTGCATCCGATAACGCCAACTGTACATAGAATTGGATGGAACGTTAATTCGTTCATCATGTGGGTTTTGACGGCGCACCTGATCTGAAATTCCCAGTAAATCCTGCATTTGGAAAATACTCCACATGGCCGGAGAATACAGATGTTGCAACAAAATATCTCGGCATATCCACCAGTCACAGAAATAAGGTGCTTCTCCCCAATGCCCAAGCTGCGAATTATAGAAACGTTGTGTGACTGCACGATCTTCTTCCCACCATCCTCGTACAGTACTCATATCATGGGTTGAAGGAGTTACAACTGATAAGTAAGGAGCATTAGCCGGATGGAAAAATTCAATTTTATTCGATTTTGGAGCACGTTGAACTTCCAGACTCAGAATTCCCAGATTATTCATTACTGAAGTTACACAGGCAGTCATCATGCCAAGGTCTTCACCACAAATCAACATATTAGTTGCTCGCTTTAAAGCCGGTAGTTTTTCCATGCCTGATTGATACCAGTTTGAATCCTGACGTTTAAAGAAATAATCCACATAGATTTCATTCAACCGATCTTTTGAATAATTATCTAGGTCGCGATAGGAGCGAAGTGATTGCATACCAAAACGAGGATAAAACTGTGTACCAAAACTTCCTTCAACTTCAAAGAAAAGCACGTTGGAAATTAAATCAAATAACCCCCATTTTACACGTTCTGAAATTTGTCCTTCTTTAAATAAATTTTCAATTGCAAGTTGCGTTTGATAGGAATCTTTCAGTCTGTAATACCAGCCATCTTCAATCTGCAGACAATTGATTTTCACCCAATTCATTTCATCGCCAAAGAAATCATACAGAATTGAATCAGTGATATAGGGTTTGCAATAACGGTTGTAATCAAACCAAAGGCCTTTTTCAGTAAACTCATTAATATGGACCGGTACCGAAGGATTCAAATGGCCCATTATGCCCTCAACCTGATTGCTTGGAATTTGCCAGATACGGAAAAAACCCAGAATGTGATCAATGCGGAAAGTGTCAAAATAGTTCGACATTTGAGCAAAGCGCTTTTTCCACCAATCGAAACCGGTGCGTTCTATCATTTCCCAATTGTAAGTCGGCAGTTCCCAATTTTGGCCTTTAACGGCGAACATATCGGGTGGTGCACCGGCCTGCATATTCATGTGGAAAAGCTCCGGATTTACCCAGGTGTCGGCACTGTTTCGGTTCACACCAATCGGAATATCGCCTTTCAGTACTACTCCATGCTCGTGAGCAAATTTTGCCGCTTCTGATAATTGCAGGTGTAAATGATATTGAATGAAGTAATTGGTTGCAATAGCATCGAAATGAGCTTGATCAGGCTTTGAGAATTCAGCAATTTTCTTTGAGTCATAGGTCGAAAATTCTTCCCACTGACGATAATCCGAAGTGCCAAAGCAGTCACGCAACACACAATACGCAGCATAAGGTGCCAACCAATATTCGTTATTTTTGAAAAACACTTTAAAATCTTTATTTTTCAGGAATTTCTCTTTTTGTTGAAGATATAATTCCCGGGTATATTCCAATTTATAATTAATTACATCCAAAAATGGAACTAAATCCTGATTGTTTAACTCGGCTTGTTTTGTTTCGTAAATCTGTTGTAAAGGATGTGATTCGTCAAGTTTTCCAATGGAAGCCAGATTCAGAAAAAGCGGATTCAGTGCGAAAGCAGAAATGGCAGCATAGGGCAATACGTCTGCATCGGTATGCGTTCCTATGGTGTCGTTTAGCGGTAAGACCTGAATCAGTTTCAACCCAACTTTCTCAGCCCATAGAACAAACAATTTTAAATCAACAAAATCGCCCACACCAAAACTACTACGAGTGCGAATACTAAATACAGGCAAACCAACTCCGGCACCTTTCCACGAATTATCGGCTATGTTCACAAAGCCGTCAGCCAATTGAATGATTGTTTTTTTTGAATTATGTATTGGTGCTATATGATCAGGTCCGGATTCAAAATACCGGAATTGCTTGCTTTCAGCATCGCAAATACCATATTTATAGTGAACTTCATTTTTTACTTTGCTCAAATCTACTTTG
>JBAWXD010000009.1:0-44160 GCA_037144275.1 Paludibacter sp.
CTATTACACGTTACTTAAACGGGGTAAAACCCATATTAATTTACACATGAAAAAATTCTTTACTAAACTTTTTCTACTTACATTAGGAATAATTCTCTTTTGCAATAGTAGTTATGGAACATCTCCAATTAACATCACTGATAATACAAAAATTGAAGATGCTTTAATTGCAAGTGCTGGTTCTACAACAGACATTACTGTTACATTACCAGCGGGTTATGCAGCCTATTCTACAACAACCGGGATGGATTTGACAAAATCGGGTGTTCCAACAACCATTCAAAAACTAACAATTATTGCTGGGTCAGGAACGGTAGCATTTAATATGTCTACTATGAAGATCCCTGCAGCAAGTGCCGCATTGAGAACATTGATTTTCCAAAATTTATCGATGACAGGTACTGTAGCATCTCACTTTTTGAATACTACCGCAGGAAATCTGACAGATTTAAAATTTCTGAACTGTTCTTTAACGGATTATCGTGGGGGAATTGTATTTGCAGCATCTGCTGCTGCTAATTTAAATATAACCAATATTACCTTTTATAATTGTGTAATAAGAAATATTGTGGACTATGGCTTGGTAAATTTTTCAACAGGCAAGGGTACATTGACAAATATAACCATGACCAATAGTTCTTACTATGGTATGAATGATGGTATTCAGGTTGCGGGTATGTTGACAGGAGGATTAGTCGATATTGAGAACTGTACATTAGATGCATTGGATCAAAGAACAAATTCAACCGGGCGTTATGTGGTAACTGCCGGAGCAGCGAATATTACAGTTAAATACAGCATTTTAGGTCGTATTGGAGCCAGTCAGAAGGGATTCACAACATCCGGCGGTACAATAACTTCGTCGGGTAACTATTATACAACTGAATGGACCCCAAGTGCAAACAATTTATCTTCAGGATTGACTGCATACGGAAATACTATTTCAAATTTGGTAACTACACCAACTACCTATAATTTAACTGGACCTGTTTCTTCTTTAGGTGATTACACCATCAAAGATGCCACCTTCGCAGGAAGAGTCTCAGCAGGAAATCCAAGTTGTTATTATCCTGAAACAGTGTATCTTAACAGCGGTACAAGCAATATATCATTATCTGCACTAAATTATGTGGAAGGTTCAGGCCCATCAGGATACACTACATTTACCATTTCGGCTGATGTGCCCCGTTCGGTCATTACACTTACACCACCAGCAGGCTACGAAATATCTGCCAATGGTGGTACAAATTATTATGATTCCTCTTCGCCTGTTACACTCGGAACGGCATATACCGATTTAAGCTCCACAACTATACGTGTACGATTAAAAGCAGGTTTAACCAATGCCAGCTCACCTTACAACGGCAATATTACAGTTACCACCACAAACGGAACCAGTAAAACCGTTGTCTGTTCGGGTACGGTTAGTACAGCAAGTACTCCAACTTTAGATACTCCGGCTAAGCCAACTTCGTCATCGGTCACATCACGTGGTTTTCGTGCCAATTGGACGGCTGTAACAAATGCAAATAAATATGACCTGAAACTTACACAGGGTGCAACTATCACAACTATATCCGATATTGCAGCAACAAACTATGATGTTTCCGGATTAACAGGAGGAACAGATTATACATTTACCATTATAGCTAAAGCCAACAGTGGATATAATCCATCATTAGAATCACCGGCTTCAGATGTAATCAGTACAGCTAATATTACCTTAACCACAAGCGTTTCGAGCAACAATGGCGCAGGTACAGGAGGTACGGTAAGTGCAAGTCCAAGCCAAACTTACTACAATGCTATAGGTGCCACCGTATCACTAACGGCTAACAGAGCATTCGGTTATCAGTTTGTACACTGGGTTGATGTGAACAACAATAATGCTGAAATTTCGACGAGCAATCCGTTGAATAATTTTGCAATGAATACTTCACAGAATATCCAGGCGGTATTCCAATCCATCGCAACTTATAATTTTTCCAGCACAGTAACCGGCTCTGGTTCAACATGGGGTAGTGTTACTGCTTCACCAGCCGCTACCGGAGGGAAATACGAAACCGGAACATCGGTGACTTTAACTCCTGTTTCAAATCTGGTATCGTCATTCAGTCAGTGGGAAGATGCAAGTACATCGAACCCAAGGACAATTACAGTTAGTGGAGATGGATCGTATACTGCCACATTTACTGCCAGTCCGTTTATTGTAGGTTGGGATGTAAATGCCACCGGTAATATCAGAAATAGCAGAGTAGCCGATTTTTATTACAATAGTTCTAATAAAGGTGTTTTAAATCTATATGAAACAAATGGCACTACCACCTCATGGACTAACAATACTGTTAACGGGAAAACCTGTGCCCGTCGCTGGACTACACAGGCCGATATTCAGACTAATCATCTTTGCCGTTATTTCCGTGTAGAAGTATCAACCAAAGGTTATAAAACTATTCAGATTGCATCAAAAATAGCCTATGACAACAATATGGTTAATACTATTCAAAAACTTCAATTTTCAACAGATGGCACCAATTACTCTGACTTGACAACTGTTGATTTTACAGGAAAAACAGCTTCCACATGGTATACAATGAACGCTACTCTTCCAACTTCAGCTGATAATGCAACCATTATTTATCTGAAATGGATTGGCGATGTTACTTCATCGCTGACATCTGGCACCTCTGTTACCTCAGAAGGATTTTATCTAACAGATATTGTAGTTTCAGGAACAGCTTTAGCTCCAACTGCCGTTGCCGGTGATTATGTAGCTACCACTTCGGGTGATATAAGTACAGCTTCTAACTGGAGCATTGCCGTAAATAGTGGCTGGGGAATTTCCTCAACAGCAGTAAGTACTCCTGCAGGCTCCAACAATGTTGTTGTTCCTGCTGGTATTACCATGACTAACTCAGCTTCAGCCAGCGTTAAGGATATGAAAATTTCAGGATCTTATACAGCATCGGCAGCATTGAATATAACTGGAAATCTCACAATAGCAAGCGATAATTCAGGCACTGGTACCATTCTTGATAATGGTAATATTAGTTTAAGTGGCACTACATCCGTTCAACAATACCTGACCACCGGTCGTAACTGGTATGTTTCCAGCCCGGTATCGGGAGCTTATAGTTCGGTATTTAATGCAGCAGCGGCTTCCAATATCAATAAATTGTATTGGTACGATGAAACTCAGGGAAGTTCCGCTACTCTTAACTGGCCTCAAATAACAGATAACAGCACTTCACTTGCCGTCACCAAAGGATATGTGGCCAATGTAGACGCAAGTCTGCTGGCAACAACCAATGGAGTAACTTTCACTGGCGGAAGCTTAAATACAGGGGATATCACTACAGGATCAAACGGAGTACCCGCATTAAGCTATTCCTCCTCACAAGCCAAATCAGGATTTAATCTGGTGGGAAATCCTTATCCTTCGTACTTAAACTGGAATACGGTAACCAAAACCAATCTGGCTTCTAATACCATGTGGTATCGCACCAAAGTAAGTGGAACATATTATTTCTATACCTATAATTCAGTAGATGGTGCTGCAGGAATTGGTATCAGCGTTCCGGCCGATGTAACCAACCTGATTCCACCTATGCAGGCCTTTTGGGTACGAGCTGCCGGTAGCGGAGCTTCGTTGACTTTCCATAATACAGACAGAGCACACAAGGATGTAACTAATAATTTATTACGCACCAAAGCACAAATAAGTTCAACAATGCAACTTGTCCGCCTGCAGGTTTCCAATGGAGTAAATTCGGACGAAACAGTAATTTATACCAATCCGAATGCTTCGAACAGTTTTGATGATTACGATTCTCCGAAAATGACCAATGCCAATGCAGCTATACCTGAAATCTATACCACTGTAAGTAACGAGAATTTGGTTATCAACGGTATGAACAGCATTCCTTACGATACCGAAATACCACTTGGTTTTACAACCGGTCAGGCAGGCTCTAACTTTAGTATTAAAGCGTCACAACTGGCAAACTTTGACTCAGGTACGCAGCTCATTCTGAAAGACTATCTGGATCCCAATAATCCGGTGATTGCCGACCTGAGCGATGGCAGTGCTTATACTTTCAGTTCGGGTATAACCAGCAATAACACGACTCGTTTTGCAGTAATATTCAAAGCACCTTCTGTGGCTACGGTAATTAATTCTGAAAGTAACAGCAATGTATGGATTTCGACCCGTAACGGCAAAATAATGATTAATGGAACGTTAGGAAGTGGAGCCAAACTTGAAGTTTTCAATGCCATTGGACAGAAAGTTATTTCGAAAAATCTGACCAAATCAAATGTTCAGCAAAATAATACTTTAGCTACCGGTGCTTATCTCGTAAAATTAACGAATGAAGGTAAGTCTGTGATAAAAAAAATAATTATTGATTGATTCTTTTCTAAATCTAAGAAAAATTATTGTTTAGTTTACTACATTCAGGCTCATTACTCATTTGGGGGTGATGAGACCTGAATAAACAAACAGTCATTGAAACCCTAAAAATCACAACGAAAATGAACACAAAAAAACACATCTATAGTTCTCCTCAAATAGAACGTATCGAACTTGATACTGAAATCTCACTGACTCTGGATTCCACACCCCCTGTTGGTCCGGGAGGTGAAACAGGAATGAATACTCCTGAATACTTTAATAACAATCCGTTTAAAGCATAATTTTTTAGAGGTACGGAATCATTTTAGTTCTCTGTTGAATTTCATAGGCTAGTTCACACAGGCTTTTGTGTCATCAGTCGAGACGGTATTTGTTATTTGTTTACGATAGAAAACATTATATCACAAATTGTCCAACATTTATATCAATTTTTGAACATTGATTTTAAAATTAATGGTCTAATTTTGTTTGAAATAAATATACAATCATCAAAACACATTCAAAAAATTATGAAAAAGAAAAAGTTACTCATTTTATCATTATTTGTTGCTGCAATACTGTCTGCATCATCAGTGTTGGCACAAACAACTGTAGTATCAATAGGTGTAAACGATACGCTTGGTACAACCATACGCAACAATTCGTCAGTTTCTGATCTTACAATTGTTATTCCTGCAGGATATACTAGCCCGGAAGGTAGTGCAATTACAATTAAAAACATTGATTTAACAGCTACTTATATTCCAATCAATTCCAATTTAAAAAGACTAACCATTAAAGGTGATGGTACCTACCCGACATTAAAAGTCCAACTTTTTGTTTTGCCATCTACGTTAACTTCTCTTTTAAAATTTCAGAACTTAAACCTTGTTGGCGCTAATGCAACCGTTTCAAGTAATTATATTCTGAATAATGCGACAGCAAATCCGGTCCCTGCAGTTGATACTGTAGCCTTTGAGGGTTGTAAAGTAACGAATGTGCGCGGAGTTATCAGATATCAAACAGCAAATACAACTTATAAAAATATAAATTTTAAAAATTGTATTTTGGCCAATATTGGATCCTATGGCGTTATTGGTTGTGCTGCATCCTCTGTTTTAAACAATGTGTTGGTTCAAAACAGCACAATTTATGGTGTCATTACTAATACCTTCGTTATTTCTCCGGCAGTGCCAACTACTTTTACAATGTCTAATTGTACGATTGATAATGTAAACGGATCTAGTACCAGTAAGTATCTGATTGATTTGGGTTCCAGCAATACAACTACAGCATTATCTATTTCGAATTCTATTTTAGGGAAAGCAACGACAGCAGCCAATAAAGGTATTCGTGGAGGAACCGGATTTACCTACACAGTAACTAATTCATATAAAACTAGTGATTGGGTAACATCAGGAGGAAGTGCCGTTGTTGGTTTTACCGACTATACAAGTGCTTCAACTGCTCTGTTTGTTGCCCCTACCACTTTTGATGGAACAAACAACACGGCAACAGAAGGTGATTATAACATTAAAGACGGAACTTTTGCAGGTGCAAATTCAGCCGGTGATCCTCGCTGGTATACACCGGCTATAAAGCTATCTGCACTATCAATTGGTGGATTTAATTATACAACAGGTGGTCTGCTCCCATCGACTGAAAAAACTTTCAGCATCTCTGCCGATCACATTTCATCAGCTTTGACACTGAATGCACCGGCAGATTATGAAATTTCTAGCACTACGGGCAGTGGATTCAGCAATTCTCTTATGGTAGGTGCTACAGGTAAACTAGCAGCTACTACCATATACGTTCGGTTGAAAGGCGGGCTTGCCGATAATGCATATAACAACGAAAACATAACTATTGACGGTACGGGACTGTCTACACAGAACGTTAATTGCAATGGGTATGTTGGCATAGCTACAGCAATTAATACTCCGCTAACAACGAATTTCCTGAGCAAAAATGCGAACGGTATCAGCTTATCAGAAGAAGGAAATATAAGTATTTTCACTTTCAGCGGAGCGTTGGTGAAAAATGCTTATGTACAGAAAGGGATGGAGATGAGCCTAAGCAAAGGAAACTATATCATAAAATTAATCAATAAAGAAGGTATAAAGGTTCAAAAGATTGTTTTATAGGTTTGATTTTTAATTAACAGGAAGAGGATGTCATTTGGACATCCTCTTTTTGTTTCGGAATATATCTAAAATATAGCTGGAAGCTGAAATAATACGGGAAATCGCATTAATTCCTTATAACTTTGTCTGTAAATATCTTACCATCAATCGTACTTACTTTTATAATGTAAAAACCTAAATTCAGACTCGAAATATCAACTTCTGTAGACAAGGTATGACCAACTCCTATACTTATAACAGATTTTCCGGTTAGACTATAAAGAGTTACATAATCAATCGGAGTATCATTGCTCTCAATCGTTATTTTTCCTTTGGTCTGAAGTGGAAAACAGCGGATTGCTTGAGTCGATTTTGGCAACTCAACCTCAGTAGTGCAAGAAGTAGACTTTCCTGTGGTTGAATTTATACCTGAAAATCTGAGCAAGTCATATTGTTTATAAATCGCATTTCCTTTCCCTGATGGTATTGTTATAGATGAGCAATTTTTAAATACGACTGAATCTGCGTGAATTATAGTAATACCTTGTGTTGTTGCACTTATTTTTACATTGTCAAAGGTGAGGTTTTTCACCGGAGATTCAGGCAATCCCCAAATATAACCCGCAGTAGGTGAACCGGTTATTGTTATATTTTTATAGCTAATATTTTTCCATGTAGGAGTGGTTGATGTTACAGCTTGTGCCGGATCTTTCAGGGTATCTCCAGTTTGGAAATAATAACTTGTTACATAAATAGGATTGGTGACATTTTTCATAGTTATATTGGAATATGAGACATTTGTACAAGCTAATGATTCGCTTCCTCCTCTGTCACGTGCTGCTTTTAAACGTAAGCCATTGTCTGTTGTGGTTAAACTACAGCTGTCAACCGTAATAGTATTTACTCCTGTTGCATAACTTCCTACTGATATTCCGTGACCACTCGTACACGTTAAATGTTTGATGGTGATATTCTGAGTGTAGGAATCCATAGCAACATCATCATCACCTACTGACAGGTAACAATCATGAATATAAATTCCATTCCAGTACCAGGTATCAATGGCATCAGTGTTTGGTGAGGTAGAAGGTGCTTTGATAGTAAGATGCGAAATAGTTGCATTTGTACCTAAAACACTACTGCTTTGTCCCATAGTTAGATGTACTCCGGGCGAATTCATTAAAGTAATTCCTGTAACCAGAACTGTGTTGCAGGATTTAAACCGGATAAGAGATGGTCTTTTCATATTCGAATTACTTTGATATGCTGTCCACCAGGCTTGCCCCTGACCATCAATCACTCCTGAGCCCGAAACCTCAATATTGGAAAGACTGGCACCAAAAATAAAAGGATTATACTGGTCGGTTGTGCCATTATTCGGGTAAGTATTAGGCAACGTACCATTACCACTACCATAGGGTAAAATCCGAAGAGTATCACCTGATTGAAGTAGTAAACGGACATTGCTTTTCATGGTTATTATACCACTCAGGAAAGTTCCTGCTGGCAACACAACTGTTCCTCCACCAGCTGAGTTGGCAGCAGTAATTGCCGCATTTATCGCAGCAGCATTGTTCTCACTGGTGGTCGTTGCACCGTAGTCTGTAATCAGAAACTGTGAGGATGGAATTACCGGAAGGGGTATATTAGTGGAAGCATCCAGCATTGTCACGGTTCCTAAAATAAAAATAAATATCAGAATTAATTTGGTGTTCATATACTATGTTTTTAAATATCAAACAAATAAAAATAATTTCTAACTCTATACGGCTTTTTCCAAAATACTTTCTGAAATCAACTGATTGGTGACATGTTTATAACCACCCGGAATAGATTTTATGGTTGGAATTTTTATTTAGTCAAAACAGGGTTTCCTGTTGCCAAATCAATTCCGATTACAGACGACTCATAACAAGAAATTGCATCGCCCTTTGATACAACAATTCTTGATTTATTTATAAACGAAACCTCTGATACATAATTTATAAGCATTGTTTTATCTGATTTAATGGACACATTGTCCAGCACTACTTTGCCTATTGGCATTTCGGGCAATCCCCAGATAACACAGGGTTTCTTACTGCCATCAATTCTTACATTTTTAATCAGAATGTTTTTCCAGGTAGGAGTTGTAGGTGTTATCGGCTGCGACTGATCATCTTCGGGACGTTTCGGAGTTTTAGGGTAGTAACTTGTAATCGAAATGGGAGTTTCCACATCTGATATTCTCAGATTTGAATAGGTTATATTACTTTGTTCTCCTCCTCTGTCTCTGTTACTTTTCATACGAATAGCCGATGTTGTTCCTTCGAAAGTACAACTGTCAACCAGAACATTCTGAACATTTTTCGTGAAACTACCTATCGAACAACCGTGGCCACTTCCAAAACTGCAATGTTTTATCGTGATATTCTGTGAGTCGGAGTCCATCGCCACATTATCATCTCCACATGAGATATTACAGTTCAGTATTTGAATGTTTCCCGACCAGGTGTCAATACCATCTGTATTGGGCGAATCATCGGGTGTACTGATTGTGATACCTTTTATGGTTGCATCGGAGCATCCACGTCCAATGGTAATATGAACATTGGGTGCATTTTTTAGGGTAATTCCGTTTATTTCAATGTATTTACAGTCATCGAAACGTATCAGGCAACCTCTTTTCATTTTTGTACCGCCACGATATAGACTCCACCACTTTAATCCATCGCCGTCAATGGTTCCCGAACCACTTATTTTCACATGGCTTGTCAATTTTTTGGCAGAAATAAAATGTGGATAAATATCGGTAGTACCATTGTTTGGAAAAGTATTTGGGAGTATACCGTTTCCTTCGCCACAGGGAAGCATTTTCAATACTGAACCGGCTACAAGATATAGTTCAGTATGATCCTTCATCCAAAGTGGACCACTTAGAAAAACGCCTTTCGGGATAATAATTCTTCCACCACCTGAGGCTGCACAATCATCAATTGCTTTCTGGATAGACGGAGCATTATCTAATGAGGCTGTTGAAGCACAAAAATCAGTAATAACTACTTGTTTTGCAGGAATAATTGGCAAAGTTATTCCAGTAGCACTAAAGCTCAGGCAAAGTAAAATAACAGCACAAAGAATTGGTTTGGAGGGTTTCATAGAGGAGGTATCATTTGTGTGAAAATATACATAAAAAATAAGTCTGACCTCGTTTCGGTCAGACTTATCAGATATAGTTCTTCATTAATCTTTTATAAATTTCTGAACGGTGTTTCCTGCTTTCACAATATAAATCCCTTTTAGAAGATCAGCAACGTAGATATTATTTACTTGTTTAGCATATTTAACCAGCAAACCATTTATACTAAATATTCTTATATCCACAACATTTTCCAGTTTAATCATTGAACCATTGAAAATAATAGCTGAAGATACACCTGGATTATATACTGCACTTGGACCTGAACCATTAGTAAATGTAGCATCAATTATAGAATAATTTCCAACTGTTGTAGTATAGTTAGTTGCATCATATACTGCAGGTGATTTAAACAAATTAGCGACATAACCTGTGTCAGCCACAGCTGCTGCTTTCAAATAAGGTGACACTGTGAATTTGTTTGAAACGATATTTGCATACCAGTCTTTTGTTGCATAATTTCCTGAATAGTTCGTTATTGCAGCACTATTTGAAGTGCGCACTCCTTTACTTCCTGAATATGCCCGTCCAAAAATCGAATTTGTCACTGTTACAGCTTGAGACCCGGTGGTTACTGCTGTACTTCCATAATCAATCAGATATAATCCTGCCTTTCCTTCAGCCATTAGATCAAATACACACCTGTCAATTGTCACAGTAGAAGTTAGTGCTGCAATTGTTGTCAAAGGGAGAAAATTTCCATTGAAACCATAAACATAGGAGTTTGTAAGCGAAATAGAATTTACTGTAGAGCCAGCATTTGGATTCACAAGGTTATAACTACCTCCAGCATATCCGATATTACGAATAACACATTTATCAAAGGAGATATTTGAAACCGTAGAACTACCGGTTTGAAGGCGAATAATACCACGATAATTTGCAAGAGAACAACCAATGACTGATAAATTGCTAACATTGATAGCCGTTGTTACATTCATAAAGTAGTTACCCATTGATGTTGTATAATTTGTTCCGGCTGTCAATTCATTAACTCCACTCATATAAAGGTTTTTTACCGTAAATGAATTCAATGCTCTGGAAGGTAAAACAAAAACTTTCATCAACAAAGTATCTTTTGTTGCTCCTGCTCCCTGAATTGTCAAATCTGATATTCCAGCAGGTATAGCTGATAAATCAATGCTTTTCCCTTTTGAATACTCTGGACTTGTATATCCGGCGGGTATTACAACTGTCACATTAGATGACGTACCGGTATAGTTTTTAAGTGTAAAAGCTATACTATCACTTACTCCCAGAGTAATAATATCCTGAGCAACTGTTTTTTGAAAGCCGGACAAGCACATAATAATTAAAAGAATAGTAGTTAATTTTTTCATGATGATTCGAATTTGATATTAATACTTAGTTTGAATTTTAATTGAAACAAAGATAGGGCTGAAAGCGAATAAGGATAGATTAAAAATTGGTAATAATGTTGGATTTTTTGACGATTTACTCTACAGTGAATCAAAATCTCCTTGTCATTTTTGTTCTAAAATCCTGTTTCTTTCAGCCACACTTCCATAACCGGCATCCTGAGTGTTGTTGTTCCAGTACTTTTGGTCAGATTAATTGTATGACCTCCATGGTATAGAGTTAGCACGGGAAGTATTGACTATAAGTTTACTGAGCTTTTGTATCGAAAACTACATAATCATATTTTGAATCAGCAGTAGCGGGATCTTTAGCAACCAATTTTATTCTTGCCGAATACCTTGTGGCAGGAATCAGATTATTGAATTTTGTGTAAAAAATTATTGTTGCACCCGTTGGATATGATACAGAATCAGCAGGGATGATTTCCTTATGAATTACAATTGAGTCAAATTTCATACTGTCTTGTTTGCTGATATCCATTACATATTTTGCAGTAAGTGGATTTCTTGTATAATCCAGATTTACGGAAGTCGCTGTTATTGAATCAGTTGTAAATGTTACCGGAGAAAACATCCTTTTATGACTATTATCTACCGGAAATGTAGAACTAAAATCGGTGCAAGCACCCATAATAGAAAGCATAATCAATGCAATAATAATATGAATTGAATAGTTGATTTTCTGAGTTGAAGCCATAATATTTAATAATTAGAATCCGTATGAATTAGTTAACTTGCCATTCGAATCAGTAATAGCCTGACTTTGAATAGGTAATAAATATCTGTTGTCGCAAACTCCGTTATACGCTTTTTGCGACCCTGAACTAAATAACTTTAGCAGGTTATTATAAGTATCCTTAGTGGCCTGAGTATTTCCTGATAACCAGGTAAC
Source organism: Paludibacter sp. (assembly GCA_037144275.1). GTDB lineage: Bacteria > Bacteroidota > Bacteroidia > Bacteroidales > Paludibacteraceae > Paludibacter. The sequence continues at coordinate 11,969 of JBAWXD010000009.1, forward strand.
CTTAGTCCAACCATGAGCAGTTAAGGTGGTAGTTGCCAGAGCATCCAAAGAATCGACAGGAGCATAATAGTTTATATTTGCCCAATCGATATTTTCTTTATTTGCAGTATATCTGTAGTAAAGTTTTGTAGGAATAGTTGAGTAGGTGTTTCCAAAAATTGTTACGCTACCTCCGTTTAATAATGCTGCAAAGCCATCACGTTGATCCTGAATTTTTTTCTCAAACAGATTCCATCGTATAAGATCATATTTTCTGATAGCTTCACCCCCAAATTCCCAGGCACGTTCGTTGGTAATGGCATCAAAGAATGTATCATGATTACTGAGTGCATTCACGTAATTTTCCACTTTAGTTGTGTAGTCTGTTGCTGCAAATGAACGTGCACGAACTTGTTTCAATGCATTTTTAGCAGCATCTGTCGGTCCTCCATTGATTTCATTCTCTGTTTCGGCAAACATCAGCAAAACATCTGCATAACGCATCACAATCCAGTTAATACCATATCCGATTTTTCCTTTGGCTGCAATATTCTGAGCTTTCCAGGCATCGCTCATCCAACGCTGATCCCATTTCCCAATATTGTAAGAATATGGTTTTGTTGTATATACTTCTTTCAAATCGCCTAATGAGTTACTGTATGTTTCTTGAGCAATGGTAACGTCTTTGCGTAAATCACTTTTATCGAAGGAATAGAGATAGTAAACACTTGTATTTACAACATTGGCATTATTTCCATAACCGTATTTCGTATTTGTATAGAAACGAACTCCGATGCTATAACCCATTTCTCCATTTTGACCTAAACCAAATGCCACCTCAAAAAGATTTTCATTATAACTCGTTTCAAGTTTTAAAGAATTTACTGTTTTCCATATACCTACATATGAAGGATTTAGATTATGAGTACCGTTTTCAATTATTTCTTTACATTCTTTATTTGCCAGTTTATAATAGTCCATCCAATTAGTTGGGCGTTCCATTGGATATCCTAAATCTGGTTTGTCACGCAAGGAGTATCCACCAGCCGAAAGACAAATGCGCGCTGTCAATCCTTTTATAAATCCTTTAGTAATTCTTTCGCAGGTATATGTCGATTGATTTAACCAGGGTACATACTTTTCTGCTGTTAATAAATCCCTGATTATGTGATTATAGATTGTATCCCTGTCAGTTTTTCCGAGAAAAACGTTTGATAAATCCGGTTTTGTGGATTCATCTTTAAATGGAACATCACCAAAATTCCTTACCAGATCAAAATATCCCATAGCGCGCAATGTAAGTGCTTCACCCAGGTATATTTTCATCTTTGTTGAATCCGATGTTGTTAGTAGCGAACTGCTTCTTATTCCATCTATGCACAGGTTTGCCCGCTCAATCATTGTATAAATATTGGTCCAATTCAATACAGTATTACCGGTTGTAGCATAATAATTGGACAGACCGCGATTCGTGTTTTCGATATAGCTATTAGCGTCAGCACCTACATATTCTATGTCGGTATTTGAGGCCCAGTTAAGTGGAACTCTGGCACCATATACAGTGCCACTGGCAAGATAGCTATAAACTCCCATAATTTCCGTTTGCGTGTATGTTACAGAATTAAACACAGTGGCATTGTCCAATTGAGATGGTGTCGATGTGTTTAAAAAGTCCTGACATGAGGTTAAAACCATCAATAATGCAATTGATATAATATATATATTTTTTTTCATTGTATTAGTTTTTAGAATGTTACATTAATACCAGCTACAAAAGAACGCGATTTTGGATAAGCAGAATAATCTACCCCGGGAGTTAATGGTGTTGATCTGCGTGTGCTTACTTCAGGGTCTACACCGGTATATTTTGTCCAGCAATAAAGATTGTTTCCGGTAACATAAATTCTCAAATTTCCCATTCGTAGTGATTTGGCTATTTTAGTTGGTAAAGTATAACCGATGGAAAGGTTGTTAAGGCGAAGGAATGAACCATCTTCAATAGCCCATGAATGCAAAACTGTTTGTGTAAAGAGAGGCATCCAGATAGATGCGTTTTGGTTTAGCTGTTGTAATTTGGCTGGATCACCATTAGCGCCATAAAAGACATTATAGCCTGTTGTCGGGTCAATGGTTGTAAAGCGATTAGACAGACTCATTTCAGAGCTTAAATTCTGATACTTACGCGATAATAACATAGCCGTGTTATCAAGCTTATTGGCATTATAGATATTATTACCATAAGACCAGTTAAAGAATATTGCCGCATCAAATCCGTGGAAGGTTGTATTTATTCCAAAACCTCCTGTATGTACAGGCAATGCATGACCAATTACTGTTTTATCATTTTCATCGATCTTTCCATCACCGTTCAAATCTTTTAATTTGAGTGTTCCCGGTCCGAAATAGTTGCCTGCACTTATTATACCTGCATCACTGGGAACTCCACTATAAAGTTGCCAAGTTTTAGTTTTTGTATTCCAGAAGAAATCGTCAAAAGTATACATCCCGTCCGTTACATAACCATACATTTCACCAAGAGGAGCTCCTTGTTTCACAATAAAGTCAGTGGTTGGCTCGGCTGAACCATTCCAGCCTGAACCATAAAGTTTATAAAAGCTACTACCATTTGAGAATTTATCAACATTATTTTGGTTGAACGATATATTCATATTGGCAGACAATGTAAAATCTTTTTGTTTAATCAAATAGGCATTAAGTGAGAGTTCAACACCTTTATTTGAAGTTTCTCCGACGTTCTGATATTGAGTAGAGTAACCGGAAGCAGTTGGTATAGGTTCCGCGACAATCAAATTTCGGGTTTTGTTCCAATACGCTTCCAGTGTTCCTGAAATTATGTTGTTAAATAGTCCAAAATCAAACCCAAGATTTTGTGTTACAGTTGTTTCCCATGTGAGTTTGTCATTTCTTAAAACAGAGCTGGGGGCAAGTGCGCTTTGAACAGCCTCATTCAGATAATAAGTAGAAGATGTTGAAGTATTGGTAAAAGAGTAATTCTGACGCCAATATTCACCTACACGGTTATTTCCAACTTCACCGTAACTTAGTCGTAATTTCAAATTAGATAACCAATCTTGAGAAAATCTCATAAATGGCTCTTCTGAAATTCGCCATGCTGCTGCAATACCGGGGAAAAATCCCCATTTCTTTTCAGGAGAAAATACACTGGCTCCATCTTCACGAGCTGTAATAGTTAAAAGATATTTTTCTTTCAGTGAGTAATTTATTCTACCAAAGAATGATGATAATCTATTTGGTTCACCTAAATAGGTGTATAAGGGTTGAGCAGTGCCCATACCCGCTGCTGAAAGTACTTCACTGGCAGTCATAGTTGCAGGGAAGAATTTGGCCGCAATTGTTGACAAATTGGTATTTGAGTCATAAATTTCTTGTCCCAAAAGAATATTAAACTTTTGATTGCCACTTAAATTAAAAATATAATTTAAGGTATTTGTTACACCCATTGAGTATCCATCTTGTGTATCTCTTTGAAAAACCGGTTGATTACCATTTGTTCTTGATGTTCCGGTTCCATTAGTCCATATCTGATCAGTTTTATTATTTATAAAGCTGTAATTTAAATTAGAAGTAAATTTCAAAGAGTTAGTAATATTCCAGTTTACAATTGCATTGTACAGGTTGGTAAACTTGTACTGTTCTTTGTACGAATTATTGATGGAGTACAACGGATTATAAAGCAAACTTGATGATTCTGCCGAATTCGGGTCATTGGTCATATCATAATTGTCCTGTATGGTAGGGTCAAGTCCTTTCAATCCTTTAGTTGGTGCAAATTTCACTGCATTTCGAAGCTGGGTGTTTGCTCCGGAACCGTCCGAAACACTTGTTCCATCAACTACTGTATAAGCCAAACGGGTGTTAAATGCAAAATCAAAACTGTTATTCAATTTGGTTGTAACTTTAAAGTTTACGTTCGTTCTATTGTAAGCCGACCCTATCATTGTATAAGTTTCATCTGTTTGATTTAAACTAAGATTAAACTTGGTATCTTTAGAACCACCCATCAAGCTAAGATTGTAATTCTGAGAGACTCCTGTATTTCCGAAAACTATAGATTGCCAATTGGTGCCAGGATCAGATTTGTATATGTCAATATCATGATAAAGACCATAATAACTATTGAACGTCGTGGACGAAGTTGGACTGGTTTGAGGATCAATTTCATATTGGTAATAAATAAAATCATAAGGGCTTAATACTTTAATCTGATTGGCAGTTTTTCTAATCCCCACATACGAATTAAAGTTTAAAGTTATTTTTCCTTCTTTTGCACTTTTGGTTGTAATTGAAATCACACCGTTTGCACCACGTGCTCCATAAATAGCTGTCGAAGCCGCATCTTTCAAAACGTCTATTGAGGCTATGTCCGATGGTGGAACATCTGAAATGCTACTAACAACCACACCATCGACAACATACAATGGTGAGTTATCTTGTGTAATAGAACCTCCACCACGTACCCGAATCATGATATCGGCATCCGGCGATCCTTCGGTTGTCGTAACATTTACACCTGCCAGTTTGCCTGTAATTGCCTGAGCCGCAGATGAAACAGGGATATCTTTGAGGTCTTTTTCTGAAACCGATGAGACAGCACCTGTGAGGTCTTTTTTCTTCATTGTACCGTATCCAACAACAACAAGCCCTTCAAGCTCTTTTGAATTTGATTCCAGTTTAATTTCAATCCCCGAAAGTTTAATACCCTTTAGTGGTAAAAGAGCTTCCTTCATACCTATATATGTTACCTTTAATATCGCAGTTGCCGGAGTAGAAATATTGATTGAAAATTTACCATTCACATCTGTTATGGTACCATTTTTCAACCCTTTTACAATTACTGAAGCACCTGGAAGCACCTCACCATTCTCATCTTTTACAACTCCTGATAAAGTAGTTTGGGCAAATGATATTCCGGCAAATAATATGAATGCCAGTAGTAATCTGATTTTTTTGCTCATATTGATTTAAGTATATTTGATTTGTATTATTTGTTTTTTAGTCCCAATTCGGCATTATAAACTTGTGTAACCTGTGAAGTTGTCAAAGCCTTGTTCCAGATTCGTAATTCATCTATCATTCCTCCGAAGTAGCTCATTGTGTTAGTTGGTTTTCCTGCTATTTGTTGAGGCCAGGCTCCAATAATAAGCTTTGTCATATCAACTCCCAATACAAGATTTCCCATTTTTGTTGTAGAGGCTGAATCGGCATAACAGATATTTTCCTGAGCAAAATTTCCATTAAAATACACCGTCATTTTGGATGTGGAATCATTATACGAAAAAGCTACATGAGTCCATTCGTCATTCTTGATTTTTGAACGATCTAATTTTATTGTATGAGGTTTTAAACTTGTTGCTGAATTGTATATATAACCATTTAAATACAATGAATCAATTGATAATGACAAATTTCCATTTATTATATCACCTCCATTTACAAGATATATCTGAGCAGTTTTATTGTTAACCGGAATTACTGTTTTTATCCAGCTTGTAATTGTAAATGAACTAAAAGATCTAAAGAGATTACTACTTAATAATGGAAGTTGAATGTAAGAACTGACAGAATCTTTGCCCTGAAATGCATATCCTCTTTGCCCGGCTACAAATTTTACTTTTGTTCCTACACTAACATTTATTGAGTCAATTCCTTTACCTTTAATTATGGCGAATTGACCTGACTCAAAAGGAAGATAAGCCTGAAAATATGACTTATTAATTGATGCGGGATCAATTTTATCAGTAATCGCTGAATAACTTTCCACTGTCCCGGAACAACCGTAGAAGATAAATACAACTCCCAAACATAATAACGGAAGGAAGATTTTTGATTTTTTCATAATACTTCAATGTTGATAAATTGTAATATATAATTTCACGATACAAAGAAAATTCTTTATTAAATAAAAAATGTGCATAAATCGGTAAACTAGTTGGAGATTCTGAGAAAAATATAATTTAATATTAATTAAATAAATTCGGTTTCCCCAATCTGGTTTTTATCAGATTGTATAAAATATACTACTAAATGACATCTTAAAACACATTAAAATTGACTGTCAACATTTTTTTGTAATTTTGTCAGTTGAAAATAGAGAAAGAATGCGCATTTTAATTCAACGAGTAACTGAAGCATCAGTAGAAATTAGCAATAAAGTAACTGCCAGAATCAATGCGGGCTTGTTAGTTTTAGTCGGAATTGAGAATGATGATAGTACTCAAGATAGTGAGTGGCTTGCCACAAAAGTAATTGGTTTGCGTATTTTTGACGACGAAAATGGAGTGATGAACCGCTCGGTGACAGATATTGATGGTGAGGTATTGATTGTCAGTCAGTTTACACTGCATGCCATGACAAGAAAGGGTAACCGACCGTCTTATATTCGGGCAGCTAAGAACGAAATTGCGATTCCGCTTTACGAGCATTTTTGCAGGTCGGTAAGCGGGAAACTGGGAAAACAGGTTGAAACCGGGACTTTTGCTGCTGATATGAAAGTGGCACTTGTAAATAATGGACCGGTAACCATTTGGATGGATTCAAAAAACAAAGAATAAGTTGCCTCCGGCGATATTTACTATGTGTTATTCGCTCACACAGTTCGTTTTATAAATTTGAAAATTACTTTTTTAAAAAATATTATGAAAAAGCATATTCCTAATTTTATAACCTGCCTCAATCTGTTTTCAGGTTCTGTAGCAGTGTTGCTTGCCTTTAATGGAAATTTAGAAGGTGCCTTCATCGCCATTTTGCTTTCGGCGGTATTCGATTTTTTCGACGGCTTTGCAGCCCGACTTCTGAAAGCATATTCAGCTATGGGCAAAGAACTTGATTCACTGGCCGATATGATAAGCTTTGGACTTGCACCCGGAGCAATCATCTTTTCATTACTTTCAGAAACAGGAATAAACGAATATCTGCCTTATCTGGCATTTCTGATACCGGTGTTCTCTGCTCTTCGGTTAGCAAAATTCAACATAGATGACCGACAGACGTCTTCATTTATAGGACTTCCAACGCCTGCAAATGCCATTTTTCTCTCAGGTCTGGCATTCTCTTATTCCGATTTTTTAGTAATCAATTTATGGTTGTTAGTTGCAATAACCTTGTTTTTTAGCTATTTATTAGTGGCAGAGATACCTATGTTTGCTTTAAAACTGAAAAGTTTGGCATGGAAAGAAAACCGAATTCAGTACATTTTTTTATTCGGGGCCATACTTATTTTGGCTGCATTACAATTTAATGCTTTTGCACCAATAATAGCTTGGTATATTTTACTTTCGATTATCAGTGCGCTTTTCCAGCCCAAAGGCAGAAATCGTAAATCTAACATCTAAAATTGTCAATTCTAAGGTGTCGATCACTATATCAAATCTTTTCAAAAAATACGGCAATCAAACCGTGCTCAATAATATCAGCTTCGAAATCGCTGAAGGAGAGGTTGTTGGATTTCTTGGACCAAATGGTGCTGGTAAAACTACCACGATGAAGATTTTGGCCGGAGCATTGGCTTATGAAAGCGGTTCGGCAAAGATTTGTGGCATGGAAGTAACTGAAAATCAACTGAAAACAAGTGCATTGGTTGGTTATCTGCCGGAGCAAAATCCGCAATACAGCGACATGTATGTAAAAGAATACCTGCTTTTTGTGGCCGAAACATACAAATTGGGTAAAGATAAAGAACAACGGGTCAATGAACTAATAGATTTAGTTGGACTTCGACCTGAATTTAAAAAAAAAATGGGTCAACTTTCCAAAGGGTATCGCCAACGAGTGGGATTGGCTCAGGCCTTGATTCCTAACCCAAAAGTGCTGATTCTGGACGAACCAACAACCGGACTTGACCCCAACCAACTGGAAGAAATCCGAAACCTGATTCGGGAAATCGGGAAAAATAAGACGGTATTACTCAGTACGCATATTATGCAGGAAATCAAAGCTATATGCAATCGGGTAATCATTATAAACAAAGGCGACATTGTGGCTGATTATTCTGATTTATCAAAGATCTCAGCTTTTGATGAAAATATCTTGCAGTTTGAAGTAGAATTTCTGAATGAAGTCAACATACAAGAGCTTGAAAAACTGAAACTCGTTTCTGCAATAAATGTATTGAGTGATAAATCATTTTCAGTAATGGCAACTTCAGATATACGTTCAGAAATATTTGATTTTGCGGTAAAAACCAACAATAAAATTCTGACAATGAAAGCGGTGGAACGGAGTATGGAGGATGTGTTCAGGGAATTGACAAGATGAGTTTCACGCGAAAGCGCAAAGACGCTAAAAAGAAATAAAAAATTAAAAAAATAGATTTGCGACTTCGCGTCTTTGCGTTACAAACAAATATACTATGACAGAAAACGAACTCGCAAGAATTATAGTGAATACTGCTTATCAAATTCACAGCAAACTTCGATCTGGACTTTTAGAATCTGTTTATGAGGAGATTATGTAATTTGAACTGATTAATTTTGGTTTGAAGGTTGAAAGACAAAAAGCTATTCCTGTGGTTTGGAATGGAATCAAAATGGCTATTGGATTCTGAGCTGATTTAATTGTTGAAAATAAAGTAATTATAGAATTGAAGTCTGTTGAATCTTTAGCTCCGGTTCATTCAAAGCAAGTACTTACTTATTTGAAACTGACTGACTCAAAAACTTGGACTTTTAATAAATTTCAACGAGAATTTAATCAAAGATGGTATTCATAGAATTGTAAACAACTTATAAATTAGCGTCTTCGCAACTTTGAGTGAAATTAAAATGGAAGAAAACTTTGACATACGAAACAACCGTAACGGCGAAAAAGAATTCGAAAATGCCCTGCGACCGCTGAGTTTTTCGGACTTTGCCGGACAAAACAAGATTGTCGAGAATCTGAAGATTTTCGTTCAGGCTGCCCGTATGCGTACCGAATCGCTTGACCATGTATTGCTACACGGACCTCCCGGACTTGGCAAAACCACGCTTTCGAACATCATTGCCAATGAACTGAATGTGGGTTTCAAAATCACTTCGGGTCCGGTACTTGATAAACCGGGCGATTTGGCAGGTTTGCTTACCAGTCTTGAACCCAATGACGTGCTTTTTATTGACGAAATTCATCGCCTCAGCCCGATAGTTGAAGAATACCTGTATTCGGCAATGGAAGACTATCGCATTGATATTATGATAGATAAGGGACCTAGTGCTCGTTCTATTCAGTTGGAATTAAACCCGTTTACACTGATTGGTGCCACCACTCGAAGCGGCCTGCTCACTGCTCCATTACGTGCTCGTTTTGGAATAAATTGTCACTTTGAATATTATGACATTGAGGTAATTACCGGAATTATTAAACGTTCGGCACGTTTGCTTAACGTAAAAATTGATGATAAGGCCGCCGTTGAAATTGGCGGTCGTAGTCGTGGAACACCACGTATTGCCAATGCCTTACTGCGCCGGGTTCGTGACTTTGCACAAGTGAAAGGCAACGGAAAAATTGATTGGGAAATTGCCTGTTATGCGCTTGAAGCACTGAATATAGATAAATTTGGGCTCGATGAGATTGACAATAAAATACTGAATACGATTATTGATAAATTCAGTGGTGGCCCCGTTGGGTTGACAACTATTGCTACTGCCCTGGGAGAAGATGCTGGAACATTAGAAGAGGTTTATGAACCATTTCTAATTAAAGAAGGATTTATGAAACGTACACCAAGAGGTCGGGAAGTTACAGAATTGGCATACAAACATTTAGGAAAAATAAAACTGGGCGAGACAGGAACGCTGTTTTAGCGGTAATTGGCAAGCAGTAAACAGTAAGAATTTCAGGTCCTTAATCCAAAAAACCTATGAACAAATTAGTTACTCTTAGATCATTTAATAATGCAACAGAATATGAGTTAGCTAAATCTTACCTGGAATCATTAGGAATAGAATGTTACGGAAAAGATGAGTTTATTAACTGGGTATATTTGGGCAATGTGAATGGCGGTGTAAAACTAGAAGTCAGTGACAATCAGGCAGAGGAGGCTATCAAATTGCTACTCGAAGCTGGTTACTTGAAAAAAGAAGATTTCGAGTCATCTCCCGAAATGAAATGGATGGAGAAAATGTTGAATTTTTTTAGAAGAAAATAAAAAGAATGGCTGAACAAATGAAAAAACTGGCGAAGGAAACCGCCATGTATGGAGTAAGCAGCATTTTAGGAAAATTCCTAAACTGGATGATGGTTCCGCTTTATACTTATGTTCTTAAAAGTTCAGCTGACTATGGAATTGTTACCAACTTATATGCCTGGACTGCCCTATTGTTGGTTATGCTAACTTATGGTATGGAAACAGGTTTTCTTCGGTTTGCTAATAAAAACAAAGAAGAATCCGGAAAAGTATATAGCACTACCCTTATTACTGTTGGAATAACTTCCACTATTTTCGCATTAATATGTATCATTTTCTCACACCCAATAGCTAATGTAATGGGTTATTCGAACCATTCCGAATTTATTGCCATGTTGGGTACAGTGGTGGCATTGGATGCATTTGGCTGTATTCCTTATGTTTACTTACGATTTAAAAATCGTCCTATTCGCTTTGTGGGACTGAATTTGTTTGCCATTTTCGTCAATATATTTTTCAATATATTTTTCCTCGTAATCTGTCCGTGGTTGGCAGTTAAAGCACCCAATCTGATTAACTGGTTTTATAACCCAACTTATGGAGTTGGTTATGTATTTATTGCCAATATATTTTCTACAGTACTGGTAACAATAGCTTTATTGTTTGATGTATTTGTTGTAAAGTTTGAATTTGACAAAGTGTTACTCAAACAGATGCTTAAATATTCATTACCACTGGTTGTTTTAGGAATAGCTGGTATTATGAATCAAACGCTCGATAAAATACTTTTTCCCTTTTTAATGCATGGCCAAAACGGAGCTTCAGACCTTGGAATTTACGGTGCAACTTCTAAAATTGCCTTGGTTATTATGATGTTTACCCAGGCATTCCGGTATTCGTACGAACCATTTATTTTTGCCCAGAAAAAAGATAAAAACAGTCTTGAGGCCTATGCCGATGCCATGAAGTTCTATATTATGATTGCCTTGTTTGTTTTCCTCGGAATGGTGCTTTATATCGATATTTTTAAATATATTATTCGCCACGACTACTGGATTGGACTTAAAGTTGTTCCTGTCGTAATGTTTTCCTTTATATTTCAGGGGGTCTTTTTCAACCTTTCACTCTGGTATAAATTAACTGATAAAACTATGTATGGAGCTTGGTTTTCTTTACTGGGAACTATTATAATCATTGTTTTGAATATCGTTTTAGTGCCATATTTCAGTTATATGGGCTGTGCTTGGGCGGCTTTTGTTTGCTATTTTGTAATCATGGTTGTTTCATATTATTTCGGACAAAAAAACATGCCAATCAAATACGATTTGAAAACAATCGGACTTTATACCGCTGTTACAATTATGTTGTACACAATCAGCACTTTTATCGACACTCCATATAAATCTGTAAATGTTGGTCTCAAAACTATCTTAATGTTATTGTATCTGATATTGATGATAAAACGGGATTTTCCATTGAGAACAATCCCGCTAATAAATAAATTTTTTAAATGAAAATGGATAAACTGCATGTCATTACTCCTGTAAAAGATTCTCTCGAAACGACTCTCGTTACCATCGAAAGCATTATGAGTTCAGAATGTAGTATAGATTTTTCATATACTATTTACAACGACTACAGTTCGGATGAAACCACTCAAGCATTGCAAGATGAATCTGTAAAACGTGGTTTTACGCTTGTGAATCTGAAAGATCTGACCGACCATCCTTCACCAAATTATTTGTTAGTTTTGCAATTAGCTCAGCAAAAAGCAATTGCGGAAGATGCTCATTTGCTTATTGTTGAATCGGACGTGATTTTAGGTACGAATACACTTCAAAAAATGGTCGAAAACGTTAGCATGCATGATAAAGTCGGGATGGTGGCTGCCGTTACTACGGATATAAACGGAAAAATAAACTTTCCGTATTTATATGCTGAGAAATTCAAATCAGGAATATATGAAACAAAAAAACGACTCAGTTTTTGTTGTACTATACTGAATGTAAAATTTTTAAAATCATTTGATTACAAGTTGCTGAATCCCCAAAAAAGTTGGTACGATGTATTTATTTCGCACAAATCGGTTGAACTTGGGTTTTCTAATTATTTACTGACTTCCGTGCCGGTTTTGCATTTGCCTCACAGCAGCCGGCCCTGGAAACTTCTGAAATACAGTAATCCGTTGAAATATTACTGGTTGAAAATAACCCAAAAACGCGACAAGATTTAATGCCTAAAACTGACAATGAACTAGTTAGTATTATTATTCCGGCATATAATTGTGCCGAATATATCGAAGAGACAGTCGCATCTGCTCTGGCTTCAACTTACCCACACATAGAAATCATTATTACCAACGACGGCTCAATTGATTCAACAGCCGAAGTTATTGAGCAAATTGTATCTAAACATCCCGAAATAAAAGCGTTTCATCAGAAAAACCAGGGTGTTTCGGCTACCCGCAACTATTGTATTTCGCAATCTTCGGGTAAATACATTCTTCCTTTAGATGCAGATGATTTAATATCAGCTGATTACATTGAAAAAGCAGTTGGCGTTCTATCAAAAGAAGAAAATGTGAAAGTCGTATACGGTAAAGCGGGATTTATAGGCGACCGTACAGGCGACTGGAACTTACCGGAATTTAATATTCATTTGCTGGCCCGCAAAAATCTGATATATGTCAGCGCTCTTTTCCGCAAAGCTGACTTTGATAAAACAGCAGGCTTTTGTACTGAAATGCCCAGCCTTGAAGACTGGGATATCTGGATTTCGCTTCTCAAAAATGGAGCTGAAGTTGTATGTTTGTCAGAAAAATGTTTCTATTACAGAGTTCACAAAAAATCAAGTCGGATTGCCACACGAAACCTCAAAAAGAAAATGATTGACATACTTAATTCACATCATGAATCATTCTTTTACAGAGAATTAGGCGGAAAACTTCACTATCAGAGAACATGGTCAAAAACCCTTAATTGGTTAAATCGATTAGCTCAAAAGGCGACTTTTAAATCTCGCTGATATTAACAGATTCTGTTTATTCCCCTAATAATTGTATTTTTGTGGTTCCTAAGTTATTATCTGAAAAAGTTACAAAAGCATGAAAGCCTCATTGATTATTGCAATTTACAACAATATTCGGTTTTTAAAGGCTGTACTTGATTCACTTCAACTTCAAACCGAAAAAGATTTCGAGATTATTATTGCCGAAGATGGTGAAACACCTGCTGTTAAGGAGTTTATAGCTGCTTATCACTTTGTGCAACCCTGGCAGCATCTAACTCAAAAAGACGAAGGTTGGCGTAAAAATCAAGCTATGAATAGCGCAATCAGAGCTGCAAAAGCGGAATGGTTGATTTTTATTGACGGTGATTGCATACCACATCCCCGTTTCATTGAAATGCATCTTCGTTATTCAGGCGAACAGAACATTTTAGCAGGTAAACGTGTAAAATTAGATAAAAGTATTACAGCCAAATTACTCAATGAAAGTCTTCAAATTAAGGATTTACAGCAAAAACTTTTCCAAAAACTTATCTTCGGAAAAGGGAGTATTAAATTTATTGAAGAAGGTTTCTATATTTCACCCGATGGACTGCTTGCATTTATCACTAAATTGCGAAAAAACAACAAGTTAGTCGGTAGCAATATGTCTTTTTCAAAAAAAGCGATTTATGATATTAATGGTTTTGATGAAGATTATCAGTTGCCAGCGGTAGGTGAAGATTTTGACTTAACCTGGAGATTTAATGCAGCAGGCTACAAACATGTTTCCCTTCGGAATCTGGCTGTTCAGTACCACTTACAACATCATGAAAACTGGATTGAGCAAGAGGGAAACATGGAAATTTGCCGTAGGAAACAAAAAGAGAATAAATTTGTGTGTAAAAACGGTTTAATCAAAACAGACTTAAAGTGATATGATTCATCCAGTTAGTCTTATTATTTCATTTTACAATAAAATTGAACTCCTGAAATTCATTTTTGCTGCACTCGAACGTCAAACTTATCGGAATTTTGAAGTAATTATTGCTGACGATGGTTCTAAACCCGAAATTTTAGCTGAAATTGATCACATAAAATCAAATTATTTTTTCCCTATTAAGCATGTTTGGAACGAAGACAACGGCTGGCAAAAGAATAAAATCTTGAACAAAGCTATACTCGCATCAGAAGGAGATTATCTGATTTTTATTGATGGAGATTGTATTCCACACCCTCGATTTATACAGGAACATATGGAGAATCGGGCTGAAAATCAGGCAATAAGTGGTCGTCGTATTTTGCTAACCGAAAAAATATCGAAATCTCTCGATTTAAAGAAGATACAAAACGGTTATCTTGATTTTTTAGTTGGATTTCCACTTTTTTTCCAGACTGTTTTCGGTGCTAAAAAAACTTTTATGGAGGATATGATTCGTATCAGGAATCCATTTTTGCGCAGGTTGATATTAAAGGACCGACGTCGATATCTGTTGGGTTGTAATTATTCCATTTGGAAAAATGATTTATTGAAAGTAAACGGATTTGATGAACGTTTTGTGCATCCCGGAACCGGCGAAGACACTGATTTAGAAGAACGGTTGGCAAGAATTGCTGTTTTTTGCATTTCTAAAAAGCATTTAATAACCATTTTTCATTACTATCATGTTCATTTTGATACAGAAAATAAGCCCAATAAAAAACTTTACGAAGAAAATAACCGTAACAAAGTGACTTACACGCCTCATGGTATTTATAAGCAAGAGGTATGAACAGCAGAATAACTGAACAAAATTTGGTTGGAGTGGTAATATGGTATTTTCCAGATCTGGAAAATATACAAAATATTAACACTTATCTGCAAGATATTAAATTATTGGTCATTGTTGACAATTCAAATATTGATAATTCAAATCTCTTGCTGGAATTTGAACAATCAAAGGTTAAATACATTCCTAATTTTCAAAATAATGGAATTGCTAAAGCGTTGAATCAGGGAGTTAGAACTGCGCGAGATAATAATGCAGAGTGGATTCTGACAATGGATCAGGATAGTTCATTTATTAACCGCGATTTGAAGCAATATATTCAGGCTGCCAACGAATATAGCAAGATTGAAAATGTTGCTATTTTCTCACCAACATATTATGATTCACGCACTGATTTTCATAATTTTCTGCCAACGGAAAAATTCACCCGTATTGCTTACACAATGACTTCGGGCAATTTGCTTTCAATCAATGCATTGCTCAAAACAGGATATTTCAATGAAAAGCTTTTTATTGATTGGGTTGATGAAGAATTGTGCATTCGTATCCGATTGAATGGATTGAATATAGTTCGTGTTAATCCATTTATTCTCAATCACTTCGTTGGCAACGGAACGAGAAAAATAAATTTCTTTGGTGTTGAAAAGACTTTTGATGACTATTCGCCGGTTCGGTATTATTATATTACACGTAATGCCCTATATGTTAGCAAATTATATCCAAAGGAAGCAAAAAACATTAAAACCCGATGGAAAAGATTGGTACGGAAAACCATTATGTATGATAACAACCGAAAACTTCGAAAACTCGGTTTTATACTCAATGGATTAGTCGATTTCAAATTAAACAAATCGGGTTCAATTCACAATAAATCACTTGTTTCAGAAATTAAGTCGGATAAAACCTCTGACGTTTCAGTTGCCCTTTGTACCTATAATGGCGAGCAATACTTACGGGAGCAATTGAACAGTATACTGAATCAGGATTACAGGCAGATTTCTGAAATCGTTTGTGTTGACGATAATTCTACTGATAAAACATGGGCTATACTCGAGGAATATGCTGCAAAATACAAACAGTTCAGGATTTTCAGAAATCAATCCAATGAAGGTTATATCCGGAATTTTGAGAAAGCATTATCGAAGACATCTAACAAATATATTGCCATTTCCGACCAGGACGATGTGTGGTACCCTACTAAAATTTCGAAACTTATTGAGACAATTGGTGATAGCTTAATAGTTTACTCCGATAATCAGTATATTGATGGAAATGGAAATAAGCTCGATAAACAGTTTTCTGATTTTATCAATTTGCAAAAATCAACAAGTTGTTTAAATTTTGCATTATTTAATGCTATATCCGGTCATACTATGCTCATTAATAGAGATTTGTTACAATTTGCATTGCCTTTTAATGAAGATATTCCTTATGATTTTTGGCTGGGATTTCATGCTGCTCAATTCGGCGAAATTCAATATGTTGACGAACCTTTAGTGGGTTATCGTCAGCATCAAAACAATGCATTAGGTGCCATTGGCTACAGCAGCGAAAAGGGTGACAGTGAACTTAGCCGAATGAAAAAATCACAAACACGAGTAGAAATTTTCAGCAAAATCATTGTACCGCATTTAATCAGAGAAAGAAAAGTTCTCGAAAAACTTGCTAAAACTTATTCGAACCGTACTATCTTCTCAAGATTTGGAAGAATTGGTCTGTTTTGGGAAAATAGAAATGATTTATTGCTTTTCAAGAAAAGAAACAGCATACGCAAAATGCTTTTTTGCTTGAAAGTATTCTGGAAATACCAATAATTGAAATACTGATTTTACTATGCTTTCAATCATAATCTGTTCGCGAAAACCGTTGCTGGATAAATTGCTTTCAACAAACATTGAGCTAACTATTGGTGTGGAATATGAATTGATTTTCATTGATAACTCTAAAAATACATACAGTATTTTTTCGGCATATAATGAGGGAATTGACAAGAGTCGGTTTCCATTTTTGTGCTTTGTACATGATGATGTAAAGTTCAATACTCCGGAATGGGGATTGAAAGTAATCAATCATCTAAACAATGAAAACATAGGATTAGTTGGCCTTGCTGGTGGTGATGCTATGTTGCGGATTCCGTTTGATTATGGAGCTTTGAATAGAAGCATGAATATAATTCATGTTGATAAAACAGGGAATAAACCAACTGAGCACGTCCGAATGCCAATCGATTTTCAGGGGAATTCACGCTCGGTTTTATTATTGGATGGGGTTATGCTTTGTGCTAGAAAAAATCTATTTGATAAAATCCGATTTGATGAATTGATGGGCGGTTTTCATGCTTATGATTATGATATTAGCATTCAGTCTTTTTTAGCTGGATTTAGCAATTTAGTCATGTATGACATTGAAGTAGAGCATTTCTCAAAAGGAAGGATGAATGCTGAATACTTCCGAAAAATAAAATACATTTATGAAAAATGGGAAAGTATACTACCTGTTTTTGAACGAAATATATCAACAGAGGATCAAAAAAAAATATTACCCAAACTTGAAATTCAACGTGCAAAACGACTGTTGAAATGGCTCGTCAGATCGGGAATGCCACTAAACGAAGCGGCTCAGTATATGTCAACTTTTATCAGGAAGACCGGCAATAAAAGAGCTATTTTCATGCTTTACTTTAGCAGAATAAAAATATTATTTATCTATATTATTTCAACGATACGAAACAAAAACATTAATTAAAACCTTATGAAACAATTAAAATCAGTTTTGAATTACATTACTCTTCTGTCGGCCATGTATTTGACTGCAAGTTCAATCTTTTATTATCCGGTTCAAAAGCCTGGTTTTTATATTTTCTTTGCTGCATATATTATTGAAATTTTTGTAGACCGAAAATGGGAGAGAATTCATTTTGATAAAAAAACATGGTATTTCATTGTATTAGCTTTTTTCTTTATGTTGGCTGTTATTTATCTGCCTTTTGAATCATCCAGAAAATATACAAACTTTCTTTTTGAAAAACGGTTTTCTCTTCTCGGTTTTGCTTTAGTAGGATTTTTCGGGGTGAATGACAAGTTTAAATTAAACTACTTTTTGAATACTTTTATCATAACATCTGTTTTTTCAATTTGCTATCTAATATTTTTAAAAGTAGGTATTCATCAATTTATCTCAAACCCGCTTAGGGCTGATTTATTTGTGGACCAACGAAATATTTTTGTGAACTCTCATATGCTCTTTGATTTTTATCTAAATATATCATTAATTGGTATTTGGTATATCTTAACAAGATCATGGAATCGTACCAGCATGTGGAAAATAAGTCTTTATATTGTAGTAATTCCTGTTTTTCTAGGATCACTTTCTATTTCAGAAGGCCGAAGCGGTTTTTTGTTGGCGATGATACTTCTGTTAGGTTTTGTTTTCTTTGAAATCTGGAAAAGAAAGAAAATTGTGGGAATTGTGATTGCCCTTCTGATTATGTTTTTATTTGCTGGCTGGGCAAGCCATCATAAGCGTATGAGTAAAGATGATCTGAAAACAGAATCGCGGATATTTTTATGGAAAGCAGCAGTATCAATAATAAAAGAAAAACCGATTTTAGGCCACGGAATTAGCGATGCTCAGGAAAAGTTTGATG
This sequence comes from Paludibacter sp., assembly GCA_037144275.1. Taxonomy (GTDB): domain Bacteria; phylum Bacteroidota; class Bacteroidia; order Bacteroidales; family Paludibacteraceae; genus Paludibacter. Next base: position 30,489 of record JBAWXD010000009.1, read on the forward strand.
TTGCAAGAGCAAAATTTGAAACTGTAGATTATAGAAATATGTGGATAAAGAGCCCTCATTTGGATAGTCATGATCAATATCTTCAGACAACAATGGAGTTTGGTATAATTGGTATTTTGACTCTCTTATTTCTTTATATTAGCCCTATATTTATTGCGTCTTATAATAAACGTCTTTTTGCTTTTTTCATTATGTTTCTATGTGTTTATCAGTCGGTTTTCGACATGTTTATTACCGGACCCTTTGCTAGTATTTTCTGTCTTTTAGTACTACTGATATTACGTGTGAAAAATAATATTGTTGAACCCGTTAAAGTGTAATAGTAAAGAGTTATTTTCGGCCAAAATCAGCCGGGATTTCGCCCCATACTTCTGTTTCCCATTTCAATACTGCTGTGCTGAAAGCATTTTCAGCCAGCCATTTTTCGGCACGTTGAATCAGATCAAAAAGTACATCATTTGCTTCATTTTTATCTAGTTTTGTTTTGGCTTTCCCCGTTTTTATCCAGGCCAAGGCAGTTTTACTGTCAGTATAAACTGGAAGTGTACTGTTTTTTTGTTTTAAAAAAGCCAATCCATGAACTAATGCTAAAAATTCGCCAACGTTATTTGTCCCATCTTTAAATGGACCTTGATGAAAAATTTGTTCGCCGGTTTTGGTATAAACGCCCCGATATTCCATTAAACCTGGATTACCGCTGCATGCTGCATCAACTGAAATACTTTCAAAATTTGGCAAACCTACTTGACTGATTTTTTCGGCTGTTGGTTTCTTCTTTTTAGCATTTTTGCCTATATAATCCCAGCAAGGAGAAACCATAGCTTCACGAGCTTCAGCCTCAGTTACAAAACCTTTAAATATAGCTCCTTCAAAGCCGTGAATCTGCCGCTTACATTCATCCCAAGAGCGATAAATGCCTGGTTCTTTGCCTTCCCAAACTACGAAAAATTTATTTTTGCTCATAGCATATAGTCCGATTAAAAATGTCTTAATAGACAATAAATCTTTATTTTACCACTAATTTCAACTGGTTTTATCAGCAAAAGTAATAAAAAATCAACAAATTAGCTTTATGACTGTTTTTTCGAATTAAGTAATTAATTTATCAAAAAATTATTGTCGAAAAATAAATACTTACTTATAATACAGTATTTCAAATTCTAAGTTTACTTTTTCCTGAAATCAATACGATATTTATTTTTTTTTTGTACCTTTGCACCCCATTCTGAAAAAAGATAAACTACAGAAAATTACATAATTAATAGAAAATGAGATAAGTCTCAGTAGGGACGATTCTAAAAATATAACATAAAATAAATTGATTTCGTATGAATATTGTTAAGAAAGACCTTGATCAGAACAATGCACTGTTAACTGTTTGCATTGAAAAAGCCGATTATGCGGAGAAAGTAGAGAAAAACTTGCGCAATTACCGCAAAAAGGCAAATATTCCGGGTTTCCGTCCAGGCATGGTACCAATGGGTTTATTGAACAAAATGTATGGTAAGGCTGTGATTGCAGAAGAAATCAACAAACTGGTTTCTGAAAGTTTATATAGCTATATTCAAGAGAACAGTATAAATATGCTGGGTGAGCCTATGCCAAATGAATCGGAACAAAAACCGGTTGATTTTGATACGGATGAAAATTTTGAATTTGTGTTCGATTTGGGAATAGCTCCGGAATTTGAAGTGGAACTGAACAAAAAAGATAAAGTAAAATTCTACTCAATTGCTGTAAGCGACGAAATGATTGACAATCAGCTTAAATCGTATACAGGTCGTTATGGAAAATATATCCAGGAAGAAGTGGTCGAAGAAAAAGACATGCTAAAAGGTGAATTGCTTGAAATGTCTAACGGAAAAGTAAACGAGTCTGGCTTGAAGGTTCAGGATGCTGCCCTGACTGCTTCCTATATGAAAGATGAACAAAAAGCCTTGTTTGTAGGTGCAAAGAAAGGCGATGTAATTATTTTTAATCCTTCTGCTGCATTAGAGAATGAAACTGAAATAAGCTCTTTGTTGAAAATATCGAAAGACGAAGCGAAAAATATCAGTTCAGATTTTCAATTGAAAATTGAAAGTATTACCCGCTACCACGAATCTGAAATCAATCAGGATTTGTTTGATAAAGTTTATGGAGAAGGCGTGGTGACAAGCGAAGCCGCTTTCCGGAATAAAATAAAGGAAAACATACAGGAAAGTCTCGTTTCAGATACCGAATATAAATTCGGGTTGGATGCAAAAGAAATGTTGGTTGCTAAATTTGACTACTTAACTTTCCCAGATGCATTCTTGAAACGTTGGGTGTTGTCGAGCAACGAAAATCTAACTGTAGAAACACTAGAGGAGGATTTTTCTAAAATGATTGATGATTTGAAATGGCAGTTAATCAAAAATAAAATTCAGAAAACCAACGACCTCAAAGTTGAACCAACTGAAGTGGAAGAATACGCCAAGAAAATGGCTAAAGCGCAGTTTGCTCAGTACGGTATGATTGGAATGGAAGACGAAATTATCGCCAACTATGCCAAAGATATGATGAAAAAGGAAGATACACTGAAAAGCATGGTTGACCGAGTGTCGGAAGAGAAAGTTTTTGCTACAATTAAAGAAGCTGTAAAACTTGACAATAAAGAAGTTTCGATAGAAGAATTCAACAAAATGTTTGAAACAAAATAATTGCTCAAGCACTTGTTCTCATTCATTTTTCTGAACAAAGATTCTGATATTTGAAAAAAGGCTTTTACCTACTGGAAATTTAAACAAAATAGTTATATCTTTGTTTCTATTTTTGAAAGGTCAAAGCCTTTTTCGACTTTATAATATTACAAATTTTACATACTTTCAAACTCATACGAATATGAACAACAACGATTTTCGCAATTATGCAACCAAACATCTGGGCATGAATGGATTGGCTTTGGATAAATATGCCGACATTAGCAGTAATTATATTTCACCATCTATTTTGGAAGAACGTCAATTAAACGTAACTCAAATGGATGTTTTTTCGCGTTTGATGATGGATCGTATTATTTTTCTCGGGACTCAGGTCGACGATTATACAGCTAATGTAATTCAGGCTCAGTTACTTTACCTCGATTCTTCCGATCCCGGTAAAGATATTTCCATTTACCTGAATACGCCGGGTGGTTCGGTGTATGCCGGACTGGGGATTTACGATACCATGCAATTTATCAGTTCCGATGTTGCTACAATATGTACAGGAATGGCCGCTTCGATGGGTGCAGTTTTGTTGGTTGCCGGTGCAGACGGTAAACGTTCGGCATTGAAACACTCCCGTGTGATGATTCACCAACCAATGGGTGGCGCTCAGGGACAGGCTTCGGATATTGAAATCACTGCCCGTGAAATCCAAAAACTTAAAAAGGAATTATATACTATTATTGCCGACCACTCAAAAAATCCGTTCGAACGAATTGAAAAAGATTCAGACCGTGACTACTGGATGACTTCACAGGAAGCATTAGATTATGGTATGATTGATAAGATTTTGATTAACGAAAAAAAGAAATAAGTAAGTAGTTCGAGGTTCTGAGCTAAACAAAACTTAACATTGAACATCAAACAAGTATTTAAATGGCTAAAAATACCAAGCATTGCAGTTTTTGCGGACGTTTAGAATCGCAGGTTGATTTTTTCATTCTGGGACAGGACGGTGCGCAAATTTGTAATGAATGTGCAGTACAAGCATCTGAAATTGTAAAGGAAAATACCAGCAAAAAATGCAGTTTGCTTAATCTGAATAAAGAGCAACTGCCTAAACCGATTGAAATTAAAGAATATCTTGATGAATACGTTATCGGGCAGGAAGAAGCCAAAAAATATCTTTCCGTAGCAGTTTACAATCACTATAAACGTTTGATGCAGGAAAAAACAACCGATGATGTTGATATTGAGAAATCGAATATCATTATGGTTGGGTATACAGGTACCGGTAAAACCTTGTTGGCTAAAACCATTGCTAAAAAGCTGCATGTGCCTTTTACTATTGTGGATGCAACCGTATTGACCGAAGCTGGTTATGTTGGAGAAGACATTGAAAGTATTTTGACCCGATTACTTCAGGTTGCCGATTATGATGTAAAAGCAGCCGAACGGGGTATTGTATTTATTGACGAAATTGATAAAATTGCCCGTAAAGGCGACAATCCCAGCATAACCCGTGATGTGAGCGGTGAAGGAGTTCAACAGGGATTACTTAAACTCCTAGAGGGAGCAGTAGTAAATGTTCCACCTCAAGGAGGTCGGAAGCATCCTGATCAAAAAATGATAGCTGTAAATACACAAAACATATTGTTCGTTTGCGGTGGAGCTTTTGATGGAATTGAAAAGAAAATAGCTTCACGCCTGAATACCAGGGTAGTAGGTTACAATGCTGCTAAAGAAAACGAACTGGTTGATAAGCACAATTTACTACAATATATTGCACCTCAGGATTTGAAATCATTTGGTCTGATTCCAGAAATAATCGGACGCTTACCAATTTTGACCTATCTTGAACCGCTTGACCGAACTGCTTTGCGACGTATTCTGACTGAACCTAAAAATTCTATTATAAAACAATATACCAAATTATTCTACATGGATGCCATTGAGCTTACTTTTGATGAGAATGTGTTGGAATATATTGTTGATAAAGCCATTGAATTTAAACTGGGTGCTCGTGGTCTTAGATCGATAACAGAAACCATCATGATGGATGAAATGTATGAAATGCCTTCCAAGAATCAGCGCAAATTAACAGTAAAGTTGCTTTACGCTCAAAGTAAGATAGAAAAGACAAATTTAAATCGATTAAGAACAGCTTAGCATTTTAAATGTAAAGATCTAGTTTAAAGATACATAATTAATATTACCAGGAGATTCGCTAATTATATTAGTTAATTTCCTGTTTTTTTTTTCAAAAGGTGTTGTATATTTCAAATCTGTTTATATTTTTGTTTCATAATTGACGTACCTAAAAAAAGTTGAATTAGTGTTTATTTCGAATAAACAATAAAATTACATATAAATCAGTGCGCTTTATTCATCAATAAATACTACTTTCGTAATCATTTTTTACACTAAGTAACTGATATGGCCAAATTGTCGGAATTATCTGTGCAGTTGAAAAAGAACTTCGGTTTTGACAACTTCAAAGGAAATCAGGAAGCAATAATTCAAAACGTACTGGATGGGAAAGACACATTCGTGTTAATGCCTACTGGTGGCGGAAAATCATTGTGTTACCAACTACCCTCGATTATTTTGGAAGGAACTGCAGTGGTTATTTCTCCGCTTATTGCCTTGATGAAAAATCAGGTAGATGCCATGCGGAATTTTAGTGAAGAAGATGGTGTAGCTCACTTTATAAATTCATCACTTACACGTCAGGCTATAGATGCAGTAAAGGCTGATATTGTTTCCGGGAAAACAAAATTACTTTACGTGGCACCCGAATCATTGACCAAGGATGAAAATATTGAGTTTTTGAAACAGATTAAAGTGTCCTTTTACGCAGTCGACGAAGCACATTGTATTTCTGAATGGGGACATGATTTCCGCCCTGAATATCGGCGAATTCGTCCGATTATTAATGATATTGGTTCTGCCCCACTTATTGCTTTAACAGCTACAGCTACTCCCAAAGTTCAACACGATATACAGAAAAACCTTGGTATGTTAAATGCAACGATTTACAAATCGTCGTTTAATAGAGCCAACTTGTATTACGAAGTTCGTCCAAAAACTACAAATGTAGATAAGGACATTATTAAATATATTCGTTCACAAGCCGGAAAATCAGGAATTATTTATTGCCTGAGTCGTAAAAAAGTAGAAGAATTATCTGAAACACTCAGCATGAACGGTATATCCTGCCTTCCTTATCATGCCGGTATGGATTCGGCTATGAGAAGTCAGAATCAGGATAGCTTTTTGATGGAAAAAGTGGAAGTCATTGTGGCAACCATTGCTTTCGGAATGGGAATTGACAAACCCGATGTTCGCTATGTTTTGCATTACGATATGCCCAAAAGTCTGGAAGGCTATTATCAGGAAACTGGTCGTGGCGGTCGTGATGGTGGAGAGGGACAATGTATTGCTTTTTACGCTTATAAAGATTTAGATAAACTACGCAAATTTATGCAAGGCAAACCAGTTGCTGAGCAGGAAATTGGCAATCAACTATTATTGGAAACGCAGGCCTATGCGGAATCTTCTATTTGTAGACGAAAATTACTACTCCATTATTTTGGAGAAGAATATCAGGAAGATAACTGTGGATGCTGTGATAACTGTATGAAACCAAGAAAATTTATTGAAGGACAAGAATTGCTTTTGCTTGTTTTAGAAACAATTCAACTAGTTAAAGAAAAATTCAAAGCTGAACACATTGTTGACATTCTAAAAGGGAATGAAAGTTCAGATGTAAAATCGTATCAACACGACGAACTGGAGAACTTTGGTTCTGCTTCTGACGAAGATGAACGATTGCTGCACGCCGTAATCCGTCAGGCAATGATAGCTGGCTATATTACCAAAGAAATTGAAAATTACGGCTTATTAAGGATAACTCATTCCGGCAAAGCGTATATCAAAAAACCAAGTCCATTCCAAATTGTAAAAGACAATGAATTTGAGGATGATGAAGAAGAATCCAATGTAGGTGGAAAAAGTAGTGGTGGAACATGTGCTGCCGACGATGTTTTGTTCTCTATTCTGAAAGATTTACGAAAAAAATTATCAAAAAAACTCGAAGTTCCACCCTTTGTGATTTTCCAGGACCCATCGTTGGAAGCTATGGCGACAAGTTACCCAATTACGATGGACGAATTGCAAAATATTCCGGGAGTGGGTGCCGGAAAGGCCAAACGCTATGGTGAAGAATTTTTGAAAGTAATTAAGGAACATGTAAAAGAAAACGAAATTATTCGTCCGGAAGATTTACGAGTGCGTACTGTGGCCAATAAGTCTAAGTTGAAAGTTTCAATTATACAGGCTATTGATCGGAAAATAGCCCTTGATGATATTGCACTTTCCAAGGGACTTGATATTTTTGAACTCCTCGACGAAATTGAAGCTATAGTATATTCAGGCACTAAAATAAATATTGATTATTTTCTGCAGGAAATCATGGATTTAGATCATGTGGATGAAATTTTTGATTATTTCAGCACAGCTGAGACTGATAAAATTGATGCGGCGCTTAATGAATTAGGTGAAGACGATTTCAGCGAAACCGAAGTACGACTGGTACGAATTAAGTTCCTCTCAGAAATTGGAAATTAATATTTGTTGATTAAAAAAAACCTCAGAAAAATTTTTCTGAGGTTTTTTTATGTTAGTATTGTCGATACTTATAATTTTTCCAGCTCGCTTTTTTATAACCTTTATATTTTGTCGTTCTCCATGGATTATATCTATCATAAGTTGGATCTATATCAAAGGTGTAAATTATACTGAATACATGTTCTCCAAAGGCATCATTAGCATTGCTGATAAAAGGGTCAGCTCCAGCCTGGTGTTGGTCGTGATAATCATGATTTGTGAAATTATATAGATATTGATATTGAATGGCTAATTCTCCGGAAATTTCATATTTAAACCCAAAACCAACCTGAATAATCAAATCAATACCTGAAAAATTTCCTCTGGGAGAATAACCAATAGAATCTTTAATTGTGTTGCGTTCATATCCTGACAGCCCTATTCCTGCCAGTAAAAAAGGAGACAATCTGCTGTTTTTACTAAAAATATAACTGTTATTGAACTTATAATGAGTAAATATTGATGCTTCATATTTCATTGCTAAAAAATTAGTATAAGCTGTATTCCAATATCCATAATCGCCATAATTGCCTTGAAATCCAATATCAAAGGATGGTGAAAGATTAGTACTGACAGACATTCCTAATGACAAATAGCCTTGATTAAATTCCGTGTGTCCAAAGTCAAATATTCCATTACCACCATAATCACCCACATAGAGATTTTTACTGATGGAAAATCCAACAGCAAGTTTTCGTTCAACAGTTTGACTTTTACTAATTTGAATTAATAAAAACAAAATGAAAATAATAAAGAAAGTTTTTTTCATTATTTAGATTAATTCTAAATGACCTTCCAGATTAGTGGAATTATCAAAATGTTGTTTATCAGATAGATATGGGTGGTTGGATGATAAATTTCTTTCAAAAAAACCATTTTTTGATTAAAAAAATAAAATAAATTTAGTTTTTGCGGCATAAAAGTACAAAAATTTAATTAAACATCCATCATTATTTTAAGGTTATTTATTAAAATAATTACGACATGAATTTGTAGTATTTTATAAAATCCAGATTTATTTTACCATGCACTAATTTCGTCAATAAACATCATGCTGCCATCCATTCTATCAGGACTGTCGGAAGGACAATCACCACCACTTTTTAGCTCAATTTTCAGAAAGCGCATTTTGCTTGCAGTAAAAGATACTTCCGGTCTTGACATTTCCCAGATTGCTGAGTTGGTAGTTGGTAATTCTTTTTCGTTCAATAATTTATATTCAATCCCATCCAGCGAACCCAATACTTTTAGTTGAGTTGGTAAAACAACGCATAAAGCTGAAGTGTGAAGTAACCCGAATGAGCAACGTTCAATGAATGTTGAATCTTTCAAATCGAAAGTAATTTCAACATCTTTACCGTGCCCGACACCAACCCATTGAGTATAACTAACTTTGTTGCCGGGAATGCCATCAGTCAGCGCATTATTGTTGTTTCCCCGATACCAGGTATTGATAACACTTTGGTTATAATTCATTCCGGTAAGTTTGCTGACAATAAATTGTTTTGTGATTGGCTTTCCAATTTTCTTATTATTAATCAAAGCTATGGCAGTAATATCGGAGGTTTTGGAAAGTTCAAACGGCTCGCTGTAGTTAAATGATTTTCCGTTTATTTCATACTGAATTTGGGCATCCGGACAGTCGCACCAAAGTGTAATTTTTAGTTTATGATCCACTGTTGGAATTGCTGTGAATTGAACATCATAAAAAGCGTTTGAAGGTTTGATATTCAGATTTTTATAACGATCGAATTCGCTGCTCATTCGTTTTCGGAATGAATCCCAGTATTGGTTTATTTTAGGACTCCACAAAATTTCGGCTAATGCTGAAACTCTAGGAAATGCCATATATTCAGCTTGCTCAGCTGTGGAGATGTATTCAGTCCAAAGATTTGCTTGTGCACCCATAATGTATTTCGCATCCAAATCATTTAATTCCGTTGGAACCGGGTCGTAATTGTATACCATGCTAAGCGGGAGATAACCACCAAAAGCAAGAGGTTCACTTACCGGGTCTGATTGATAGAAATTGAAATAACAAGTTGAACTAGGAGTCATAATCACATTATGACCAGCTTTGGCAGCCGCAATTCCACCCCGAGTTCCGCGCCATGACATCACGGTGGCATTAGGTGCCAGTCCCCCATCCAAAATCTCATCCCAGCCGATAATCTGACGACCTTTAGCATTCAAAAAAGCTTCAATCCGATGAATAAAATAGCTCTGTAATCCATTTTCGTCTTTCAGTCCTTCCTTTTGAATCCGTGCCTGACAATCCTGACAGATTTTCCAACGGTCTTTCGGACATTCATCCCCGCCAATATGGATGTATTTTGATGGAAAAATAGCCATAATTTCAGTCAGAACATCTTCCAAAAATTTAAAAGTAGTATCACGAGGACAAAATACATCAGGAAAAACTCCCCAACGTGTTGCAACTTTTAGGGTTGAATCTCTGCGACATGACAGGTATGGATACGAAGCTAAAGCAGCCTGTGCATGACCAGGCATTTCTATTTCAGGAATAACGGTGATAAAACGTTCGGCAGCATACGCTACAATTTCGCGGGCTTCGTCCTGTGTATAATAACCACCGTAGGGTTTGCCATCAAAGTGCTGGGGATATCGGCTAAAGAAATAACCTTCGAGTGTTTCGGCTCGTTTCGAACCAATTTCAGTAAGTAGTGGGTATTTTTTTATTTCTATCCGCCATCCCTGATCTTCAGTCAGATGCCAATGAAAATTATTGAGTTTGTGAATGGCCATAGCGTCAATATATTTTTTAATAAACGACACGGGGAAAAAGTGCCGACCAACATCCAAATGGAGCCCACGATAAGCAAAACGTGGCGAATCGGAAATTTGAACAGCTGCTGCTGACCATTTTTTGAAACAAAGCTTTTTCTTTCCGTAAATTTCGGCGGGCATTAATTGATATAAACTTTGCAGACCATAGAAAAAGCCATTGGCCGAACCAGCTTCTATCCGAATGGTTTTTGTAGATATATGCAACTGATATGCTTCGATATTATCTTGATTGCTAAGTTTTTGGAATATAATAGCATTCAAGGTATCCGCTTCTTTAAATTCCCCAATTTTCAGACTAAAACCCGAAACCAACTTCAACTGTGCCGCAAATTGACGTGCAAGTTTTAATATTTTCGGTTGATTTGCAGGGCATATAACACGCGTACCGGCATTGAAAACAAACTGTCCCGATTGTGGAACAAGTTGCTGTGGATAGGGAACAATGTTGTATTGATTGCTTGAATAAATACTCGTTGACATTAATACTGAGGTAAGAAAAAGAAAGAATCGAAATTGGATGTTGGATATTGATTTCTGCATATAAATAAAAATTAATGAGCAAAGATACTATAATTTTAGTTTTGTCTTTCTGTTTTATGAGCCAAACAATGTTGATAATCTTCATTTCATCTCGTTTTAGGGGCACTTTTTTTTATTTTAAATGTCAATTATCTAGTTCAAAAACAGGGCTGTTGTAAAATAATTTAATTAAAAAACAAAAAAACAGGTGGACAAATTCGATTGAAAAAAAATAAATCCTTACTTTAGTGCTCTGAAACTTACAAAAATAATGATATGTTAATTATTGGAATTGCAGGAGGAACAGGTTCGGGCAAAACAACTGTAGTTCGAAAAATTCTGGAACGATTGCCTGAAGGCGAAGTGGTCATTTTGCCACAGGATTCGTATTATCGTGATAGTGGGCATTTACCGCTCGAAGAACGCTTGGAAATCAATTTTGATCATCCCGATTCGATTGAATTTGAATTGTTGGTAAAGCATTTAAAAGAGTTGCGTAAAGGCAAAACCATTGACCAACCAATTTATTCGTACCTTACCTGTACACGTGCATCGGAAACTATTCCCATCGAGCCTTGTCATGTGATTATAATCGAAGGAATTTTGGTGCTTACCAATCCGGACTTACGCAAAATGATGGATTTGAAAGTTTTTGTTGATGCTGATGCCGACGATCGCCTGATTCGCGTAATTAATCGAGACATTGTGGAACGTGGAAGATCGGTGAACAAAGTAATGGAACGTTACGAATGTACAGTAAAACCTATGCACCTTCAGTTTATTGAACCATCGAAACGCTTTGCCGACTTAATTATTCCACAAGGTGGAAATAATCATATTGCCATCGATATTCTTACGAAATTTATTGAAAATAAATTAGTAAGTGAGCAGTAAACGAGAAATACTTAATATTAAGTTGCTATTCACTATTTATTGACTACTGTTAATCTGAAAACCTATGCTGAAAACTGAACTGACAAAAATTATGTTTCTGGACATAGAAACAGTTCCGCAAACTGCTGATTTTTCTGAAATTAGTCTGGAATTGGCTCATTTATGGGAAGATAAGTTTGGAACGATTCACAAACGAATGCCCGAAAAATACGATGTAGAAACCACTGCCGCAGAAGCATTTAATAATAGTGCCGGCATTTATGCAGAGTTTGGGAAAATTGTGTGTATTTCGGTTGGATTTATTCATTTTATAGACCAAGAAATGCATTTTCGAACCAAATCATTTAGAGGTGACGATGAAAAACAACTTCTAACAGACTTCACATCATTGATTTATAAATTTTTCACTTCCAAAGAACAAAGCTTTTGTGGACATAATATCAAAGAATTTGATATTCCATATATTTGTAGGCGTATGCTAATAAATGGGCTAAAACTCCCGTCGGTTATAAATATTTCGGGCAAAAAACCCTGGGAGATAAGCTTTTATGACACCCTGGAATTATGGAAATTCGGTGATTATAAAAATTATACAGCACTAAAACTTTTGACAGCTGTTTTTGGAATTCCAACTCCGAAAGATGATATCGATGGCAGTCAGGTGGCAATGGTTTATTATAAAGAAAAGAACATCGAACGCATTGCGCTTTATTGTCAAAAGGATGTTGTAGCAACGGCTCAGGTTTTTCTTCGTCTCAATGGATTTGATCTCATTAACACTGAAAATATTCAATTCCTCTAATATTCAATTCAGTATGAAGAAACACTTCAGCCTAATTCTAATCACTGTTTGCATTTCGATGTTCACATCCTGTGGAACGAAAAATAGTGATGGATCTGCGCTGCAATCTTCAAAAGACCTCAACGAAATTATAAAATCTGATACTTTGCGTGTTGCCACAATGTATGGCTCCACTTCCTATTTTTTATTTCGTGACGAATTGCTCGGATTTGATTACGAAATGGCAGAAAATATAGCTAATTTCTTGCATTTGAATCTTGAAATAAGCATTGGACATACCCAAAAAGAAATGGTTCAGTGGCTTGAAGAAGGCAGGGTTGATATGGTGGCTTATAATGTGATTGAAACAAAAGAATTAAAACAAAAGTACGATTTTGTGTTAGCTCAGGAAGACTCGTATCAGGTATTGGTTCAAAAAATGGGAGCAAGCTCGCTTTCGGATGTGACACAACTTGCCGGTAAAACTGTTCAGGTAAACGCAAACAGCATTTTTCTGGAACGATTGAAATCGCTAAACGAAGAAATTGGCGGAACGATAAAGATTGTGCAAGTTGCCGATTCAATTTCGAACGACGATTTGATAGACATGGTATCCAACGGAAAGATAAACTATACGCTGACATATCATAATCTGGCAATGCTTCACAAAATCTACAGTAAAACACTTGATTGTCATATGCCGGTTGGTTTTGATCAGAAAAATGGCTGGCTTATCCGAAAACAAAGTCGTGATTTACGAAAAGTTATTGACAAATGGCAGAAATTATCTGACACAGAGCATCTTCAAACCAATCTTTTTCATAAATACTGGGAGAAAAGTCCTTTTTTTTCACTTCGGAAAGTCAAAATTCCGAAAGGAGCTATTTCGCCTTATGATCAGTTTTTTAAAAAATATGCTACGTTGATTAATTGGGATTGGCGGTTACTCGCATCGGTGGCATTTCACGAGTCACGGTTTGATAATCAAGAGGTTTCGTGGGTTGGAGCTGCGGGATTAATGCAGTTGATGCCACGAACCGCCGAAAATTTCGGGCTGGATAATACAACGAAGTTTGAACCAGAATTGAATATTGAGGCTGGTGTACAGTATATTAAGAGTTTAAATTTGGTTTTCCGCCGGGTTGAGAATAACGAAGAACGTATTAAGTTTATATTGGCAGCTTATAATTCGGGTCCGGCACATATATTGGATGCAATGGCGCTTGCAGCGAAATATGGCAAAAATCCACAAGTGTGGTTTAATAATGTTGAATATTTTTTGCTCAAAAAAAGTGACCCGCAATTCTATAACGATCCGGTCGTAAAATATGGTTAT
>JBAWXD010000010.1:0-41928 GCA_037144275.1 Paludibacter sp.
GTATTGCCTCCGGTATCTATCTTGGACGAGCAATCAGCTCAATATCACTTCCTTTCAGGCTTTACTTCAAAATTAGCAGGAACTGAACGTGGTATCACTGAACCGGTTCCCTCATTCTCTCCTGCATTTGGTGAAGCATTCCTTACTTTGCACCCAACTATGTATGCTAAAACCTTGATTGGCAAAGCAAAAGAACATGGTGCTAAAGTTTATTTGGTAAACACCGGATGGAACGGAACAGGAAAACGTATTTCGTTGAAAAATACCCGTGCAATTATCGATGCAATTATCGATGGTTCAATCGAAAAAACAGAAACTATCAACGTTCCTGTTTTGAACCTGGTAGCTCCAAAAGCATTGAACAATGTTGATGCCGGTATTCTTGATCCACGTGATACCTATGCTGATGTTGCTGAATGGGAAGCGAAAGCAAAATCACTTGCTGCTAAATATATCAAGAACTTCGAACAATACTGTGACAATGATGCTGCCAAAGCATTGATTCCTTCGGGACCTCAATTGTAAAATAAAATGACTATTTTAGTCAGATAAAATGAACAGGCTCTCCGAATTGGAAAGCCTGTTTTTTTTATACCAGACACTATTTGGCTTCTTAATTTATTTAAAATCACTTTGTCAGTTTGAAAAGTTATTGTACTTTTGTAATCCAATTCCTAATAATTCATTGTCTTATGGTGTAATGGTAGCACTGCAGTTTCTGGATCTGCCTGTCTAAGTTCGAATCTTAGTAAGACAACATTGTTAAAAATATAGAATGCCTGATTATCATAGATAATTGGGTATTTTTATTATTGGATATAAATAGAACCGATATTATCACAAATAATTAGTTAGTGAACAAAGGTATTAGCAAACCATGAATATGAATAAGGGCGTAAAATCAGAGAATATCTCCAGTTGGAAGTACTATTTGGCAATACTGAAAAATACAATTTTACTGTTTGCATTATTTATGCTGACGCGTATCGTGTTTGTTTGCTACAATGCAAAGTATTTCACAAGTATTAATCAGAATGATTGGTTGTTGCTTATAAAAGGGGCATTACAATTTGATTTGTCCGGGATTTTATACGTTAATCTACTTTATATTCTTTTGGCGTTTTTTCCATTACCGGTTTCATGGCGAAAAGAAAAATATTTTACTAAAACAATTCAATGGGTTTTTGTAATTACTAATGGTTTTGCATTGATTTTAAACATTGTAGATACTATCTATTTCGAATTTTCACAACGAAGAACAACCTGGAGTATTTTCAATGAGTTTTCGCACACTGATAATCTTTTTAAAATCTTTGCTGATGCGATGGTTGATCACTGGATTTTGGTGGTTTTAGCATTAAGTTTTTTCCCAATTCTATATTTCGCCTACAGTTCTCACACTCAGAAGATAAAACTTACCCCAAACTGGACCTATTGGACTGTAAATGTGTTAGTTTTTTTAACAGTATCAGCATCTACAGTTATTGGAATTCGGGGAGGTGTAGGACGGTATGTACGTCCAATAACCATCAGTAATGCAAATCAATATGTAAACAAACCGATTGAATCATCATACATCCTGAATACTCCTTTTACACTTATTCGAACCATTGAGAATAATAGCCTTCCAAATTTCGCTTATTTTAAAGATTCTAATGAACCTGAACGAATCGAACCAACAGTATATTACCCGCCAAAAAACAGCAAAATGAAAAAACTGAATGTGGTGGTGCTTATTATGGAAAGTTTTGGTCGTGAATATATTGGGTCACTTAATAAAGAGCTTATAGGCAAAGATTATGAAGGATATACCCCATTTTTGGATTCTATAATTGCTAATAGCCTTACTTTTGAAACCTCTTTAGCCAATGGCCGAAAATCAATTGACGCTATTCCTTCGGTTCTGGCTTCAATTCCAAGGGTAGGTGAACCTTATTTTGTAGGCGATTACGGGAATAATCAGGTGCTAAGTCTGGCGGGTGAATTGGCAAAAAAAGGGTATTATTCTGCTTTTTTTCATGGAGCTCCTAATGGTTCAATGGGTTTTTGGGCATTTGCAAAGACAAGCGGTTTTAAGGATTACTTTGGAATGACTGAATATGGGAGTTCAAAAGATTTCGACGGAACTTGGGCTATTTGGGATGAACCATATTTTCAGTATTTTGCCAACAAAATGAATACTTTTCACGAACCTTTCATTACCAGTTTGTTTTCAGCGAGTTCGCATCATCCCTATGTAATTCCTGAAAGTTATAAAAACGAATTGAAAGAAGGAACGCTGCCAATTCATAAATGTGTGAGGTATACGGATATTGCACTGAAACATTTTTTTGAAAAAGCAAGCATAATGCCCTGGTTCAAACGCACAATTTTCGTTATAACAGGCGATCATACCAATGCTACCAACCAACCCATTTACCAAAACGATATCGGGTTGCACGCTGTTCCAATTATCTTTTACTATCCTGCCGGTATTGCTCCTGAATACAGAAAAGAAATTGCTCAACAAATTGATATTAAGCCCTCCATATTAGGATTCCTAGGTTTTGATTTGCCATTTGTAGCTTTTGGGACTGATGTATTTCATCGAAAGTCAGAAAATGCTTTTAGTACCAACGATGAAAATGGAGTTTATAGTTTTTATTCGAATGAATATCTTTTTCAGTTTAATGGCGTAAAAGCAACTGCTTTGTATAATTACAAGCAGGATAGAATGCAGAAAGTAAACTTACTAAGTAAAAATAAAATACAAGCTGATAAAATGGAATTGCAATTAAAGGCAATTTTGCAAACATACCAAAGGAGAATGAGGGAGAATGATCTAATCATCAAAACGAAGCTAAAAATCAACTAATTTTGTCCTGATTGTATAGTTGCAAATTGCATATCCGTCAATTCAAAGTTATTATAGCACTCGATCGACATAAAATAGATATTACGTTTATGGAATTCAACACTTTATATATTTGGTATTTAAAGAATTAACAATTGCAGAGCAACCTGAGCTCAATTCAGAGAGATGTTTAGTTTATGAAAAACAAAAGGTTTAAATAATCTAAAAATGACATTTTTCTTGCACAAATAAAAATAATTTATCATCTTTGTACCCGATATTAAATCAAAAAGAAATGAATACAATTTTGACAATAAACAAATTTTGGTGGTGGCACTTGCAGATTAGCTAATCGTGAGATGTAACACCTATGTAAATTGTCGAAATAATAAGATATTACAAAAAGGCTTGTCGGACTCACGATAAGCCTTTTTTTTAGCCTCCTAAATCCCCCACAGGGGGATTTTAAGAAAATTAAATGCTCAATAATATGGATACTATAAATAACAAACCAAACGATGCTAACTTAAAGTCCCCCTGTGGGGGATTTAGGGGGCTGGAATCACCTAATGATTCAGGTTTTTATGGCAACTTTGGAGGAGCCTACATTCCTGAGATTTTGCATGGAACTGTTGAGCGATTAAAAGAAGCATTTTATGCTATTAAAGACGATGCTTCGTTCAAAGCAGAATATTACGATTTGCTGAAAAACTACGTGGGACGCCCGTCGCCACTGTATTTTGCAAAGCGACTGTCGGCAGAATATGGCACAAATGTTTACCTGAAACGCGAAGACTTAAACCATACCGGCGCACATAAAATCAATAATGCCCTGGGACAGATACTGCTTGCAAAACGCATGGGTAAAACCCGCATTATTGCAGAAACAGGTGCCGGACAACACGGTGTGGCAACTGCTACAGCTTGTGCATTAATGGGGTTGGAGTGCATTGTATTTATGGGCAAAACGGATGTGGAACGTCAGTTTTTGAACGTGCAGAAAATGCGCATGTTGGGTGCAAAGGTGGAACCGGTGACCAGTGGAAACATGACACTGAAAGATGCCACCAACGAGGCTATCCGTTATTGGTGCTCTAATCCGGATTCGTTTTATATCATTGGTTCTACAGTTGGACCGCATCCTTATCCCGATATGGTTGGATTTTTCCAATCGGTTATCAGCGAGGAAATAAAATGGCAATTGCTGGAGCAGATTGGTCGCGATTACCCCGATTACCTGATGGCCTGTGTGGGTGGTGGAAGTAACGCCATGGGAACCTATTATCATTACCTGAATGATGAGCGTGTGGGAATCATTTCGGCTGAAGCAGGTGGACTGGGTGTTGAAACAAAGGAAACAGCTGCAACCATAAGCATTGGAACGGTTGGAATTATTCACGGTTTCCGCACATTGCTAATGCAGGACGAAGATGGTCAGATTACAGAGCCTTATTCAATTTCGGCAGGATTGGATTATCCGGGAATTGGTCCGGCACATGCATATTTTGCGCAGGTTGGTCGCACCAAAGTGCACGCCATTAATGATGATGAAGCATTGGAAGCAGCCTTTGAACTGACCCGATTAGAAGGAATTATTCCTGCTATTGAATCGGCACACGCACTGGCACTCTTGAAAAAAGAAAAAGCTACTTTTAAACCCGAGGATATTGTGGTTCTCACGGTTTCTGGGCGTGGTGATAAAGATATGGATACTTATGTAAAACATTTTCTAGCCCCCTAAATCCCCCAAAGGGGACTTTAATTAGTTTGATTTCTAAAAATAACAATATGAAAGCTTTAAAAAGATCGTTGTTTGTTTTAATAATTACGTCTATATTTTTTTCATGTAATTTTGAAAAAATAAAAGTAAATCAGACATATACAAATTTAGATAATCTTTCAAATGTTACTGATAGCATTAATCGAAATCAATTTATTTTTTTCTTTAATGGTGGTTTTAATAATGAAAGAGTTAAAGTGTTTTCTAATGGTAAGAAAATATACGACAAAATAATAACACATAGAATTGTCGTCGATGATGAGATACATTTTGAAAAAAGTGAGAAAAACACTAT
Source organism: Paludibacter sp. (assembly GCA_037144275.1). GTDB lineage: Bacteria > Bacteroidota > Bacteroidia > Bacteroidales > Paludibacteraceae > Paludibacter. Next base: position 4,909 of record JBAWXD010000010.1, read on the forward strand.
ACAATTCGAAATTAATGGAAAAAAATCAAACGTATTTAATCTTGATTCCAGATATCATTATGCCATAATAGAATATTTCGACTATAAGTCAGAAATTGAATGCAATTATTGGAACTCTTCACCTGGATTTGATTAACAATTGGATAATAGTTTATGAAAAATATTATGATAAATAAAAAAAAATGTAACTCAGTTCCCCTTCTAAGGATAGTGGTCAAATCCAAAACCATGCTGGCCGATTTGCAGACGCCGGTAGGAATTTATCTCAAAATACGCGATTTATATACAAACTCGGTGCTGTTGGAAAGTTCCGATTATCACGGCGTTGAAAACAGTTATTCGTATATCGGTTTTTGTCCGATTGGAGGAATTTCCGTGAATCAGTTTGTGATTAAAGAGGAATATCCCGATGGCTCAAAACTTGAAACCCCGGTTACCGGTAAGCTGACTGTGGCTGAGCGTTTCGACGCTTTTCTAAAATCAGTTGACCTCGTAGAAAACGACAATCCGGTTGGCGTGAATGGTCTTTTCGGCTATTCGTCATACGAGTCGGTTCAGTATTTTGAGGATGTTAAGCTCAAAGCACGCGAAACTGTTCCGGGAAGCATGCCGGGCTTGCATTATGTGCTGTTCAAGTACATTATTGCTGTAAACCACTTCAATAATGAACTGACAATTATCGAAAATCTGCTCGAAGGTGAAACGTCAGCCATTGCAGATATTGAAGAAATTCTCACAAACAACAATATCGCTACTTACGAATTTCAGGCTATTGGCGAAGAAAAATCGGATATCTCGAATGAAGATTACAAGAAAATGGTGGCTCAGGGCAAAAAAGAATGTTTCAAAGGAAACGTGTTCCAGATTGTACTTTCGCGCCGCTTTTATCAGAAATACAAAGGCGATGACTTTATGCTGTATCGCACCTTGCGCTCGGTAAACCCTTCGCCTTATCTGTTCTACTTCAATTTTGGTGATTTCCGTATTTTTGGTTCGTCGCCCGAAGCGCATCTTGTGGTAGATGCCAAGAAACAAAAAGCCTATATAAAACCGATTGCCGGAACATTCCGTCGTACGGGTGATGACGAAAAGGACTTCCAATTAGCCGAAAAATTGCGCCTCGATAAGAAAGAAAATGCCGAACACGTTATGTTGGTGGATTTAGCTCGAAACGATCTAAGCCGCAATGCCGACCATGTGGAAGTAGAAGTGTTCCGCGAAGTGCAGTATTATTCTCACGTACTTCATTTGGTTTCGAGCGTGAGCGGCAAACTGAAACCCGACACCAAAATCATCAAACTTTTTGCGGACACCTTCCCTGCCGGAACACTTTCGGGAGCTCCGAAAATAAAGGCGATGCAGTTGATTGACCAAATTGAACCGCATGACCGAGGTCCTTATGGTGGTTGCCTTGGTTATATTGGGTTCGACGGAAGTTTCAATCAGGCTATCACTATTCGCTCATTCGTAAGTAAAAATAATACCTTGTATTATCAGGCTGGTGCCGGCATTGTTGCCAAATCGGACGAAGAAAGCGAATTGCAGGAAGTGAATAATAAATTGGCAGCGTTGAAAAAAGCTATAATGGCGGCCTCCCCAACCCCTCCGAAGGAGGGGCTTTAAGAGAGCTATACAGATTTTTTCAGATTTAAACAAAAGAAAAATATAACAATACTAACTTATACTCCTCCCCTTTGGGGAGGATGGGAGGGGCTGATATGAAGATTTTAGTTTTCGATAATTACGACTCGTTTACCTACAACCTGGTACACGCAGTAAAAAAGTTGGGATACACCGATGTGGAAGTGCATCGTAACGACCAGATAGCATTGGAAGAAATCGCACGATTTGACAAAATAATTCTTTCGCCGGGGCCCGGTGTGCCATCAGAATCGGGTATTTTGCTGGAGGTAATTCGCACTTATGCACCATTAAAGCCAATTTTAGGTGTTTGTTTGGGCGAACAAGCCATTGCGGAAGCATTTGGTGGAACATTAATCAACCTGACCGACGTTCATCACGGCGTAAGCTCTATGGTGAATGTACTGGAAGAGGATGTGTTGTTCAACGGGTTGGCAAAACAACTCGAAGTGGGACGATACCATTCGTGGGCGGCCGAAAAATCGACTTTGCCCGAATGCCTGACCATTACGGCGGTAGACGAAGAAGGAATGATTATGGCATTGGCTCATAAAACCTATGATGTCCGCGGGGTTCAGTTTCATCCGGAATCTGTTTTGACACCTGATGGGGAGCAAATGCTGAAAAATTGGCTGGAGAGTTAATGTGCTAATGAGTTAATATGCTAATGTGCTAATTATAAATCAGAGACAAGGTACTTACTTTTTTACACCTTAGCTCTTACTTCTGAAATTTATGAAACAAATACTGAATCAACTTTTCAATCATCAGCCGCTGACACGTGAAGAAGCGGGCGAAGTGATGACCAACATTGCTGCCGGCAAATACAACGACGCACAGATTGCTGCATTTATTTCGGTGTATCTGATGCGCAGTATCGAACTTGACGAGGTCATTGGCTTTCGCAATGCGTTGTTAGATTTGGCTATTCCGATGGATTTATCGGAATTTGATGCGCTCGACATTGTCGGCACTGGCGGTGATGGAAAAAACACGTTCAATATCTCCACTTGCAGCTGTTTTGCGGTAGCGGGTGCTGGTTACAAAGTAGCAAAACACGGAAACTACGGAGCGACTTCGGTAAGTGGTTCTTCCAATGTATTGGAGTATTTTGGAGCAAAATTCAGCACCAATATCGATATGATTAAACAATCGTTGGAAGAATCGGGATTCGCCTATTTACACGCACCACTTTGCAACCCGGCTATGAAAAACGTGGCTCCAGTGCGTAAAGGATTAGGTGTTCGTACATTTTTCAATGTGCTCGGACCGCTTATCAGTCCGGTGAAACCCCAATATCAATGTTTAGGTGTTTATAACCTCAAAATGATGCGTCTTTACAATTATATTTATCAAAATTTGGGTAGTCAGTATTCTATTGTGCATTCGTTGGATGGGTATGATGAAATTTCGTTGACTGATACATGTAAAGTGATGAATAATAATGGTGAATTCATTTATACTCCTGAACAATTAGGCTTTAAAACACTTAAACAAGAGGAACTTTGGGGTGGAAATACGGTTGACGAAGCAGCTCAGATATTTATGAATGTACTGGACAATAAAGCCACAGAAGCCCAAAAGAACGCTGTGATTATCAACTCTGCTTTTGCCATTCAAACACGCAGTTCGTACAAACCATTGGAACAATGTAAAGCCGAAGCAGCTGAATCGCTCGAAAGTGGAAGTGCAAAGAAAGCATTTGTGAAGTTTTTGGGAAATTACAGCTAATCCGCAAACTTATCAAGTCGTGTTATATTCGTTTTGACTTTAATAGAATCAATTTCAAAATAATTTTTGAAATTTGATTTTTTAGTCTTTTAGAAATAATTTCTATGATTTTAATTCTTCCTCTTATTTTCGTTCTAGGCTATGTTGCCATTATACTTGAGCATAGACTCAAAATCAACAAAACCGCTTCTGCTTTGCTGACTGGAGTACTTATGTGGACGGTATATATATTTTTAACTACAAATAAATTAGCTGTCAACGATTCTTTGTTGAAGCATCTGGGCGATATTTCAGGCATTCTATTCTTTTTAATGGGTGCCATGACTATCGTGGAACTGATTGATGCTCACGACGGTTTCGTAATTATTACCGACCTTATTAGGCAAACCAAAAAGCGTAGGTTAATCTGGATAATCAGTTTTATCACCTTCTTCCTATCCGCCATTCTCGACAACCTGACCACTACCATCGTCATGGTATCATTGCTCCGAAAACTTATTCGTAAAGACGATGAGCGCATGCTTTTTGTGGGCGTGGTGATTATTGCTGCTAATGCGGGTGGTGCATGGACTCCGATTGGCGACGTGACCACCACCATGCTGTGGATTGGCGGTCAGGTTTCTGCCGCCAACATCATGTTGAAGCTTTTTATTCCGAGTCTGGTCTGTTTGCTAGTTCCGTTAGCAATACTATCATTTAAACTAAAAGGAAAGGTTGAACGGGTAGTGGTTTCAACTGATTTCAATGAAAAGCAACACACCCTTCAACAGCAGACAGTAATCCTGATTTTGGGAATTCTTTCACTGGTTTTTGTTCCGATATTTAAAACCATCACCCACCTTCCGCCATTTATGGGAATGCTTTTAAGTCTAGGCTTAATGTGGCTGGTTACTGAGTTGATGTACGGTAAAGGCGATGTGGAAAAGAAAAAACACCTTACATTTGTCAGCGCTCTTCATAAAATAGATATTTCCAGCATATTGTTTTTTCTGGGTATTTTATTGGCTATTGCAACACTTGAATCAGCCGGATTATTAAATTCAATGGCAAAATGGTTGACTGATTCTATTGGAAACCTGAGCGTCATTGTTATGAGTATAGGCTTATCTTCTGCCATAATTGACAATGTTCCATTGGTAGCTGCCACTCAGGGAATGTATGGTCTGAGTCAATATCCATTGGATAGTTATATCTGGGAATTTTTAGCTTATTGTTCCGGAACTGGAGGCAGTATTCTGATTATTGGCTCGGCTGCCGGTGTGGCTGCCATGGGCATGGAAAAGATTAATTTTTTCTGGTATCTGAAGAAAATCAGCTGGTTGGCTTTATTGGGCTATATTTCAGGAGCTATTACTTATATGACGATTGAATATATATCACATTAAAATTCAATGACAACAATATTGTAATTGTTTTAAGAAATTAAACCCTTAAAACTTTTTCAAAATGAAACTTTTTGTGTACTTTTGCGTCTGTTTTTGACAAAATAAACGAATAATCAATTATCAAAATACTATAAATCTATGTCAGAGTTAGTAGGTCATATCTCACAAATCATTGGACCGGTTGTGGATGTTTACTTCGATTTGAAAGGAAAAGAAGAAGTGAAATTACCTGCCATTCACGATGCATTAAGCATTGACCGTGGAAATGGAAAAGAACTGATTGTTGAAATTCAGCAACACATTGGTGAAAACACAGTTCGTACTGTAGCTATGGATTCTACCGACGGACTTCGTCGTGGATTGAAAGCCGTGGCGCACGGAACACCAATTTCTATGCCGGTGGGCGAACAGGTGAAAGGTCGTTTGATGAATGTAATCGGTGACTCAATTGACGGTATGAAACCCCTCAACAAAAAAGGCGCTTATGGTATTCACCGTGAACCACCGCGATTTGAAGATCTGACAACCAGTCAGGAAATTTTGACTACAGGTATCAAAGTAATTGACTTACTTGAACCCTATGTAAAAGGAGGTAAAATTGGACTTTTCGGTGGTGCCGGTGTTGGTAAAACTGTTTTGATTCAGGAACTCATTAATAATATTGCCAAGGGTCATGATGGTTTTTCGGTGTTTGCCGGTGTTGGTGAACGTACCCGTGAAGGAAATGACTTGTTGCGTGAAATGATTGAATCGGACGTAATACGTTACGGTGATGAATTCAAGAAAAGCATGGAAGAAGGCAAATGGGATTTGTCGAAGATTGATTATAATGAAGTTGAAAAATCGCAGGTAACGCTGGTGTTCGGACAAATGAACGAACCACCGGGAGCACGTTCTTCTGTAGCTTTATCGGGTTTAACTGTGGCTGAATCATTCCGCGATGGTGATGGTAAAGGTTCAGGTCGTGATATTTTGTTCTTTATCGATAATATTTTCCGTTTTACTCAGGCTGGTTCTGAGGTTTCAGCATTGTTAGGCCGTATGCCATCGGCTGTAGGATATCAACCAACGCTTGCAACCGAAATGGGGGTGATGCAGGAACGTATTACTTCCACCAAAAATGGTTCAATCACTTCAGTTCAGGCGGTTTATGTGCCTGCGGATGACTTGACTGACCCTGCTCCGGCAACAACTTTTTCTCACCTGGATGCAACTACAGTTTTGAGTCGTAAGATTTCGGAACTTGGTATATTTCCGGCTGTTGACCCACTGGAATCTACTTCACGAATTCTCGATCCGCTGATTGTTGGCGAAGACCATTATAATACTGCTCAGCTTGTAAAACAGATTCTGCAACGTAACAAAGAGCTTCAGGATATTATCTCGATTCTGGGTATGGAGGAACTTTCGGAAGAAGACCGTTTGGTTGTAACACGTGCCCGTAAAGTGCAACGTTTCCTTTCACAGCCCATGTACATGGCTTCACAGTTTACAGGTCTTCCGGGTGTCATGGTTTCTATCGATGAAACCATTCGTGGATTCAAAATGATTTTGAATGGCGAACTGGATTATCTTCCCGAAATGGCTTTCCTGAGCGTTGGAACCATTGATGATGCCATAACAAAAGGACAGAAACTGATTGCTCAATCGAAAAAATAGACCCCTAATCCCCAAAAGGGGACTTAAGAATTATGAAATTAGAAATAATCACTCCCGAACAGATTTATTTTTCTGGTGATGTTAGTTCAGTAACTTTGCCTGGAACGAGTGGACTTTTTACGGTGTGGGAAAATCATGCGCCTCTAATTTCGTCACTTAAACAAGGAAAAATCAGTTATATTGCTGAAAAGATTGAAACTGAATTGATGGTTGAAGGTGGTTTTGCAGAAATTAGTAACAATATGGTTACGGTTTGTATCGAATCTGTTTAAGATTATGCAGAAATTATCGAACCGGTTATTGAGTTTATTTGCTTTGGTCATGCTGCTTATTGGCTGGACCGGCTGGGGAATACTCAAAAGCTTGTATCCTACTGATACATTTAGCTGGTATCCTTATATTCCGGGTGTTTTCTTTCTGTTAGGTATTTCAACAATCCTGATTCTGGTCAAAAATTACAAGATTGAAGCAAAAAAACTGGTGAATGTTTACATGGTGCTGAAACTGGCTAAACTGGTGATGGCTATGGCTTATATGCTGGCTTTTTATTTTATTGTACGAAAAGATATCCGCTTGTTCGGGTTCGTATTTGCATCCTATTACGCTGTTTATATCGGGTTGGAAACCTATATTTTTTATTCTATCGAAAAACAAATCAAAAAAGAAGAGTAAATGAATCGTTTACATAAAATATTACTTTTTGTACTCCTCGCCGTTTTAATTCCGGTTGCTGGGGCTTATGCCAATGAGCCTGAGCAGAAAAAAGAGGAGCAAAAGGAAAAACAATTGGATGTTCGTGCATTTATTTTGGAACACGTTTCCGACTCATATGTTTGGCATATTACCAAAGTGGGCGAACATGAAATTTCCATTCCGCTTCCTGTGATTCTTTACAGCAAAACCAGTGGCTGGCATGTGTTTATGTCGTCAGTTTTCCACGAATCGCCTTCGTACGAAGGATTCTCAATCCCCGAAGAAGGTAAGTACAAGGGTAAAATTGTTGAGAAAAATACGGCAGGCGAAGAGGTTCGTCCATTCGATATTTCAATTACCAAAAATGTTTTTGCGCTGTTGTTCAGCAGCATTCTGATGATTGTCTGCATTATGTATGTGGCTCGGTCGTACAAAAAGAACCCGTTGCAATCCAAATCAGGCTTTGCAGGCGTGATGGAAATGTTTATCATGAACATCAACGACGATGTGATTAAGCCTTGTATTGGAAAGGGTTACGAAAAATACGCACCTTATTTACTGACGGTTTTCTTCTTCGTATTCACAAATAACATTTTAGGATTAATTCCGATTTTCCCCGGAGGTGCTAACGTAACAGGAAATATAGCCATTACTTTGGTGCTGGCCGTTATCACATTTCTGATTGTAAATATCGGCGGTTCAAAGGAATACTGGAAAGAAATTTTCTGGCCGGATGTGCCGTTGTGGTTGAAAGTACCACCCATGTTGCCAATTATCGAATTGGTGGGTATTTTCACCAAACCATTCGCGTTGATGATCAGACTTTTTGCCAACATTCTGGCTGGTCACTCCATTGTGTTGGGACTTACCTGTCTGGTGTTTGTAACCGTGAAATTAGGAGTGGGTATGAATGCAAGTATGACTGGAGTTTCGATTTTCTTTAGCGTGTTTATCGGATTCGTGGAATTACTGGTTGCCTACATACAAGCATATATTTTCACCATGTTGTCAGCTGTATTTATCGGACTGGCACGGGTTGAGCCACATCATTCACACAAAGAAGAGCATAAATAATAGTTTTCAAGAAAAAATATAATAACCAAATAAACAGAAAAGTTATGTTAATGTCAATTTTATTACAAGCTGCCGCCGCCGCAGGTGCAGGTGCAGGTTTAGCTAAATTAGGTGCAGGTTTAGGCGCAGGTCTTGCTGCAATTGGTGCAGGTATGGGTATTGGTCGTATCGGTGGTTCTGCAATGGACGGAATCGCACGCCAACCGGAAGCAGGTGGTGATATCCGTATGGCCATGATTATTGCTGCTGCTCTTGTTGATGCTGTAGCTTTGTTTGCTATCGTTGTTTGCGGATTTATTCTGTAATCAAATTCCGAGTCAGAAGTCAAAGGTCAAAAGTCTTTGCCGGTTTGGGTTGACACAATGCTGTAAATCGTAAATCGTAAATTGTAAAATTGTAAATCAATTGAATTATGGCTTTATTATTGCCTGAATCCGGATTACTTTTCTGGATGTTAATTTCGTTTGGAATAGTTGTATTTATTCTGGCGAAGTTTGGTTTCCCCGTTATTATCAAAATGGTGGAAAGCCGTAAAACCTATATCGACGAGTCGTTGCTAATTGCCAAACAAACCTATGAGCAAATGGCAGTGGTGAAAGCACAAGGCGAAACCATTGTGGATAATGCCCGCAAAGAACAGGTGAAGATAATGAACGAAGCTGCTCAGATGCGTGACCAATTGGTAAAGGATGCCAAAGAAAAGGCCGGAATCGAAGCTGCTAAGTTAGTGGAAGAAGCCCGTAAGCAAATTCTGATTGAAAAAGAAGATGCTATTCGCGACATTCGCCGTCAGGTTGCTGAATTATCGGTGGATATTGCTGAAAAAGTAATTCGCGGACAACTGGATAAAAAAGAAGAACAGATGGGAATGATAAACCGCCTGCTCGACGAAATCAATATTTCTAAATCGTAAGTTAGTTGATTGGTTGTATGGTAAATTGGCTCTTCCAATTGTAAATGAATAAATTGTAAATGAATACAGGACTCATACCGGTTCGTTACGCTACCGCACTGCTGGATTTTGCTAATGTAAACAAGGAGCAGGATCGTGTGTACGCTGAAACGAAATCAGTGATTAAAAGCTATTTCCAATTCAACGAATTGCGGACTGTGCTTGATAATCCCGTGTTGGCAAATGCCGAGAAGCGGAAAATCATTCTGTTGGCTGCCGGTGGAAAAGTCAGTAATTCGTTCGAACGTTTTCTGGATTTGATTCTGGAAAACAACCGTGAAAAGCATTTGCACGAAATTGCGCTGAAGTTCACTGATTTATACCGCAAGCAACAAAACATTCATTTTGGCAAGCTTACAACAGCTACGCCGGTGAATGCTGAAACAGAAAAACGATTAAAAGCATTGGTTGAAAATACCACCGGAGGAACCATTGAAATGGAAAAGCTGGTTGACACTGAAATTCTGGGTGGCTTTTTATTCGAAGTGGACTTTGTGCGTTGGGATGCCAGCGTTTCCGGTCAGCTCCGACGCATTCGACAAGAATATATTGAGAAAAACAAAAAAACCGTTTAAAGCCCCCTAAATCCCCCAATAGGGGACTTTTAGAATGGCTATTTATTTAAAATTTTATAAACAAAAAATCTTTTAAGTCCCCTTTCGGGGGATTTAGGGGGCTTCAAATTAATAAGATGTCTGATAATATTAAGGTGAGCGAAGTATCCGAAATACTTCGGATGCAACTACAGGGAATTGATACCAGCGTTCAGTTTGACGAAGTAGGTACTGTGCTGCAGGTTAGTGACGGTGTGGTTCGTATTTACGGACTTCGCAATGCGGAAGCTAATGAACTGCTCGAGTTTGAGAACGGTATCAAAGCCATCGTAATGAACCTTGAAGAAGATAACGTAGGGGCAGTTTTACTTGGACCAACCAACCTGATTAAGGAAGGTTACACCGTGAAACGTACCAACCGTGTAGCTTCTATCAACGTGGGCGAAGGAATGCTCGGACGCGTTATCAATCCACTTGGCGAACCGCTGGATGGAAAAGGTAAAATCAGCGGTGAAATGCTTGAAATGCCATTGGAACGTAAAGCTCCCGGAGTAATTTACAGACAACCAGTAAATCAACCCTTACAAACAGGCTTGAAAGCTGTTGACGCCATGATTCCCATCGGACGCGGACAACGTGAGTTGATTATCGGCGACCGTCAGACCGGAAAAACCAGTGTGGCGATTGATACTATTATTAATCAGCGTGTGAATTTTGATGCAGGTGATCCTGTATATTGTATATATGTGGCTATTGGTCAGAAAGGATCTACTGTGGCTGCTATTTACAACACCTTGATGGAGCACGGAGCAATGGAATATACCGTTATTGTTTCGTCGACTGCTTCCGATCCTGCCGCTTTACAATATTACGCACCATTTGCCGGAGCATCTATCGGTGAATTCTTCCGCGACACCGGTCGTCATGCGTTGGTTGTTTACGATGATTTGTCGAAACAGGCTGTGGCTTACCGTGAAGTTTCGTTGATTCTTCGTCGTCCTTCAGGACGTGAAGCATATCCCGGAGATATTTTCTATCTGCACTCACGCTTGCTCGAAAGAGCTGCCCGTGTGATTACACAACAGGAAGTGGCTGAGCAAATGAATGATTTACCTCCAAGTTTGGTAGGAAAAGTAAAAGGTGGCGGTTCATTGACAGCTTTACCAATTATCGAAACTCAGGCCGGTGACGTTTCAGCATATATTCCTACTAACGTAATTTCGATTACCGACGGTCAGATTTTCCTTGACACCGACTTGTTCAATCAGGGTAACCGTCCGGCTATCAACGTGGGTATCTCGGTTTCGCGTGTGGGTGGTAATGCTCAGATTAAAGCCATGAAGAAAGTGGCCGGAACATTAAAAATGGATCAGGCTCAGTTCCGCGAACTGGAAGCGTTTACCAAATTTGGTGGCGATATGGATGCGGTAACAGCTATGACTATTGATAAAGGACAAAAGAACACGCGTCTGTTGGTTCAGGCATTGCACGAACCAATGACTGTTGAGAAACAGGTGGCGGTACTTTATTGCGGTACAAACGGATTGCTGTCATCTGTTCCATTGAACAAGGTACAGGATTTCCAGAAAGAATTCCTGATGGTACTTGAATTGTCGCACCAGACCGACGTGTTGGATGTTCTCAAAAAAGGAACTATCAACGACGAGGTAACCGGAATTATAGAAAAAGTAGCTGCCGAAGTTGCTAAGCGTCTTGCGGTTAGTAAATAGTCAACAGTAGCACTATTCAGTAAGTATTACAATGTTTAAGTTCCTAATTCTCAATTATTAATTGTGAATTATTAATTAAAGATATGGCTTCATTAAAGGAAATAAAATCACGTATTCAGTCGGTAAAGTCGACTCAGAAGATCACATCGGCAATGAAGATGGTGTCTTCGGCTAAATTGCGTAAAGCGCAAAAGACCATCGAGAATTTCTTTCCGTATGAACAACGTCTGAACGGATTGCTGAACAACTTTCTGAGTGCCGGAGAAGATAACTCTTCTGCTTTTTCCGAAATTCGCGAAGTGAAACGTGTGGCGATAGTTGTTTTTTCGTCAAATTCCAGTTTGTGTGGTGCTTATAATTCAAATGTAGCAAAAATGCTTACACAAACAGTTGAAAAATATCATTCATTAGGTCGTGAGCACATTCTGATTTTTCCAGTAGGGAAGAAAATTGCCAAAGTTTGCCACAAACTTGGTTTTAATCAGGAAGCCAACTTCGAAGCTATGGCTGATAAACCAAATTATGCAGCCACATTAGGCTTATCCGACGATTTAATTCAGATGTTTCTGAATAAAGATATTGATAAGGTAGAGTTTATTTATCACCACTTTGTGAGTAAAAGTACCCAGAAGCTGACCAACGAAACTTTTCTGCCCATTCAGCTAACAGTACCTGTAAAAGGTGCGGTGGCACTCGATTATATTGTAGAACCCGACCGCCCGACTATTCTGTCGGAATTGGTACCTATGGTGCTTAGGTTGAAGATTTATACCGCTTTGCTCGATTCCAATGCTTCGGAACATGCTGCCCGTACAATAGCTATGCAAATGGCTACCGACAATGCTACAGATTTGCTGCAGGAACTTTCGCTTCAATACAACAAATCACGCCAACAGGCCATTACCAACGAATTGCTCGATATTGTAGGCGGTTCATTCGGTCAAAACTAAGAAAAATATTTATATTTAACAGAAGGAGTTGCAAATTTTGCAACTCCTTTTTTAGTTTAATACGCACTATATCAATATGATAACTTCAATCCTGTAATTATTCCGACCATTTTATTCAATATATTTGTCATAATTAGTTGTACAAACTAAATCGATATTTACCTACCCGCTTTCAATTAACACGAATAAGCCTATTTTAGGTTATTTACCATCATTCTAATAAAATATATTTTATTAATTTGTGTTACCTTCGTAGGTATTTATGTTATATATAGTTAATGTTATTTTTCTGTTCATTTATTTCTTTGGACAGAAACACTAAAAGAGAATCAATTTAAACTCAAAATGACATATATTTATGTAATAGTTTTTCCGGCTTGTATTCATAATTATTAATTTTTATGACATTTATACTATTTAATTTATTTTCTTCTTCTATTTTATCCAATTTAACCCACCTTGCTTACTACCAATAACTTCATTTGATAAAAATAAGCATTAAATAAAATTTCGTAGTATTTACTACAAGATGCTGTTTAAACACTACAATGTGCTGTATATCAACGTAATAATAATATTGCAATATATTTGTATCAACAATTTCAATTGATTTTTAATGCTAAATATCAAAACAACTAAATTTTACTAATTCACTTAATAACGTACAATTATGAAAACTACTATTCTTAAATCGCAACTTGTAACTGTTGGTTTATTATTAATTTCGTTACAAGCTTTCACGCTAACGTATACCGGAATACGTATTGATGTTCAGGGAGCAACAAGTTCTGACCAAATGTGGGTTTTTGCAATTCCAGGCACTACACGCGGATTCGACAATGGCTGGGATGGAACTAAAATAACCGGAATGGTGGCAACTCAACTATATGCAGTTGAAGCATCTGGTAATTATCAGGTAGATGCAGTACCAGATATGAACAACACCTATATTGCATTTCAGGCAGGAGCTGATACTGAATACACACTTACCTTTACCTGTGATGCATTAGCAACCTATTATACTGGTTTAAGCCTTGTTGACTCAGTGGCCAATAAAACCGTGGATGTTTACACAACGGGTACAAAATATACTTTTACAGGGACCAATACTACACCGGTAAGACGCTTTAAACTTGTAACTAAAACTGCTCTTCCAGCAACTAGCACAAGTTCTGTAAGTTCTTTGACCGGTTTCACTTACGTACAAGGTATAAGCCCATCTGCCGAACAAACAGTTGCTGTTTCGGGAGCTAATCTGACTACAAATCTTGCTGTAACTCCATCTACTAATTACGAAATATCGTTGAATTCCGGTTCGGGCTTTTCATCAGTTCTATTTCTAGCTCCAACAAACGGAACTGTAGCTCTAACTAACATTTATGTTCGACTGAAATCAGGTTTGGTCGCAAGCACATATTCAGAAAATCTTTATGTTTCTACAACTAATGTTTCTACTATAAACATAGCACTAAACGGAAGTGTCACAGTTCCTCCTCCGGTAGTTCACAAAATTACCATTACCAATTCAGCTAAAACAGTTACAGTAAAGAATACTGATACTTCAAAAGGAACATTGAGCATTTATTTGGCTTCAACAGGAGTATTGCAAAAAACATTTAGCTTCAATGCAAATAGCAGCACTAACATCAACACCGGACTAAAAGCCGGAACATACATTGCCACCGGAGTAACAAACAACGATAAAGTATCTGTTAGCATTATCATAAAATAGATTGTTTAGTTTGTTTAATTTCTTTAGTTTATTGGTTTTTAAGTATTAGTTTTCTATTTATCCTGATGCTGCCTCAACGCTTTGTTGAGGCAGCTTTTTTTACTTAGTTCAGTTTATGTTAACCGACTTACATTTTTTTTGGCATTATTGTTGTGATTATTTGATAAACAATATATTTATCAATAATTAACTTTAAATTTAATTCGTATGAACAGTAGAAAAAAAATTCATTTAGCACTGGTGCTATTATTTACAATTGTTTTTAGTTCCTGTATTAGTGATTTGTTTGGCATTACCGGGAAGGGAAGTATAGTAACTCAAGTGCGCCCTTTGACAAGTTTTCAATCCGTTTCACTAAATAATGCAGCGAAAGTGGATATTGTAAAAGGTGATTCGTTCAAAGTGGAGGTTTCCGACTACGAAAATCTTGTGAAGTATCTTTCGGTTAAAGTTAGCAATCATGTTTTGCAAATTTCAACCGACCCTGTTTACACGCTATTGACAAACAGTCAGGCTAAAGTAACTATCACCATGCCCGATTCACTTACCTCAGTTACTCTTATGGGTAGTGGCGACATAAACCTGAATTCAGCTTTTAAAGATTTTCAATCGGCTATTATTCTGGGCAGTGGAAATATAAAAGCTAATCAGAGCCTTAACATTGCAAAGCTGAATGCCAGTATTGCAGGTAGTGGAAACATCACTGCTTCAGGATATGTAAGTGTACTAACTGGTACAATTTCGGGTAGCGGTAATTTACTTCTCTCCAACTTATATGCTTCATCAGCTACCTGCAATATAAGTGGTAGCGGTAACATGAACCTGGCAGTAAGTAATCAGCTGAAAGCAAGCATTACGGGCTCAGGCAATATTATATATTCAGGCACACCAACATTAGATATTTCGATAACAGGTAGTGGTAAGGTGATTCATAATTGATATTTCAAACGAAACAAAATGGGCGATTTTTAATCGCTTATTTTTGTATCCCAGACTTTTGTACTGTTTAATTCAGTATTATTCTTTTTACCAGCTCTTTGTTGTTGGTGCTGCATTTTGCTACGTACAATCCTGAAACTAAATTTACGGCTAAAGTTGTAATGCCATCTGCATTAAAAGGCAGTTCCTGAAGTAGCTGACCAGAAATATCATACAGTTTCAGGTTGCCGGCCGAATCACTTAAGTTATGCACAAAAATAGTATGACCAGAACTGAATACGGTTAATAATTCATTATTAATCAAGCTTTTACCAGTAGTTATTCCTGTAGAAGTTACAATTTTAAATCGCGTGACCGGATTAGCGGTATGAGGGGCGATAAATGAATACTCAGTTCCACTTTGCGAAATGTCAATCGTAGAATCTTTCTGTAAATCAACCATATAAATTGATGAATAAAGAGATGCCATATTTTCGTGAGTAAAAGTAAGTACATAAACCGAATCTTCACCGGCATTAAATCCGATTTCGGTATTGTTTATGTCGTCAACTGAATTGGTTTGGTAATTTCCATCTGCTTCTGTTGCAAAAATCTGTGGATAAAGTGCCGAGCCAAATGCTTTTACCCCATCCCAGCCATTATCGAAATAGTGAGAACAAGTTGGTTCGGAGAAAATCCACATTCGGTCTGAGAAACGAGATCCTTTTACATCAATCATAGTAAATGATTTGTCCGTAGTGACAGTTGATTTTGCAAAATGACGTTTAGATCTTTGCAAATCGGCGTTTTTCATAAGTGAAGTCACGTATGTAATATTCAGGGTGGCATTAACCGAATTACTCATTGCTTTTACCAAAAATGCCTGCATAGAAGGAATCTGAACCGGAAGTCCGGCAAATCCGGCTGTAAAAATAGGGACAGCTGTATATTGTCCCGGTGAATTTCCGGGCGTTAGGCCACCTCCTGAACTATTCCAGTCGCTGTAAGAACCCGTATTATACATATAAACCGTCCATTCCATCTGTGACCCGAAGTTTAGCGTTCTGATATCAATTGCTGCAGTATAGGGATTTGCTAATATATTCTGACCAGGATAAAGTGCCGAGGATGTATATGGTAGTTGACCCGAATTATAATCACTATTTACCAGTTGACCCTCGAAAACAATGAATTTAGGATTTACCTGTGTGATTTCATAGCCTTTAAATGCGGTAACAGAATCTGTGTTTAACAAAGAGACCCAGTGATTGGAAATTGTAGTTCCCGATTCAACCCATTTTCTGATATATGAACCTGCGAAAGTTGGATTGGCAGGTATTTTCGTAAGTGGAGACCCGAAATATTGCCATTTATACTTGTATCCGGCAGGACCTCCTGCATCGTAATAGGCTTTTGTATACATAACTACAGTTGCCAGAACCGGTGAACTTAGCAAATTATGATAAATCAAGCTACCATTGGCTGTTAGAGAGTCCGATTCAAGAATAATACCTGATGTTCCGGCGTTATTGCTAATTATGCCCTGCACATTCATTTGTGTTTCAGTTAAAATATCCAGATATTTACCGGAATTAACCGTAAGTAAACTGTCCACAATAAAGTCTGTGTTTAGTAGAACACCACTTACATTGTCTATTGTTAGTTTCGTAACTTCGTCATTCAGATAGCGGCCGCCTTCAATGGTTTGAGTTGTTGAACCAGCATACGATACAACTGGTTGTGAGGTTGTGGCATCCAATTGCCCCAAAGGTGCCGTAATTGCATTTAACAAGCGAAGCGTTCCGTTCAATACTACATTGTTCGGATTATTAATAGTCAGGTTATAAATGGCATCATTGTAAAATGACCCGGCTGGAATAGTTTGCGATACACCGGCAAATTCTACAGTTGAATTTGAGGCCGAAGCATCAATCTGAGCTCCGTTAGTGAAATTCAGATTCCCTTTCACAGTCAGCTTATATCCGTTTGTCACAATTCTGTAGGTCGATTGCGCATTGATAATATTGTTTACCGAGCGGTTTTGGTCCATTTGACAATGTTGCAAAGGTACATCATCGAAAATAATAGTTGCATCAGTAGCCGGCACTACGTTTCCTGTCCAGTTTGTAGAAGTATTCCAGTCATTGTTCGTAGTTCCCTTCCATTTATTCAGATTTCGTTCCCATGCACCTACAGTAGTAGTAGAACCTCTTGAATTTGAGCCATAATCTACACTTATTCCGGTTCCGGTAATACCATTTACATTCACTCCCAACTGATAATCAGTGGCAACCGTTGAGCCAGCTGAAGTGAAAGTAGGATTAGTATTTAAACTGTTGGGGTCCTGTGGACTAATGGCCGATTTAAAAGCTGACAAGCTGGTTCTGTTAGCTCCATAATATCCTAATACTGCACCTGTTCCGGCAGAAACATAATAATCATTGTAGTCGGAAGTAAGATTTGAAACTCCGGTAACATTGTAATAAACTGCGAAATGTGAACTCGTACCTCCACTTCTATATCTGGCATTATTGAAGATATTATTTTTGTAACTACGGGTATTACTTGCTGCAGCACTATAGAATGCATACGAATTATTTGCGCCTCCTGAGGCAACTCCGCCAATGTAGACAGTATTGAAATACAGATTGCAGGTTTGAGAAGCAGTTCCGGTATCGTAAATGCCATAAATCAGGTTTCGATTTGCACTTCCAAGATTGATAATATTGTTTGAATAGGTCGTTACACCTGATACAATCTGAATTCCTGTTAAAATAGCACCGGAAGTCCCTGAAGTTGTCAAACTGTGAATAAAGTTCTTAGAAACCTCATTAGCCCCCGATGTAGAGCCCTCATAGTAGAGCCCTGTAACTTTGCCGGCAAAAGAGGCATACGAATTTGATAAATTGTATATTGTATTTTCGGAAATAGCTTTTTCGGCAGAGGTTCCAGTCAGTGCAATTCCAATAACTGATGCATTATTATTTGTAGCAGTGTTGGCATTAGCAATAGAAAGATTTCTGACGATATTGTTTGTTACTGTCAACGTCCCATCCGTTGAAGTAATTCCGTTGATTAAGCCGGCTGTTCCTGCAGTACTATTGGTTGTTCCATTATTCAGATTGGCAATTGTGTTGTGACTCACAGTTATGCTACCGGTTCCGGCAGTATAGACTCCATACACCGATTGGGCATTGGAAGTACTTGCTGAACTTGCATTAATACTGTTTAAAACTAAATTATTACCAATCGTATTTCCATTTATTGTGGTTGTTCCGGCTGTTGCTGATTTGTAAATTCCATAGAAATTTGAAGCAAGAGTCGATCCATTTGCAACTGTTAATGAAGCAATTGTATTATTCTCACATTCTACAACTCCTGTAGTTGATATATTTATACCGTACACATTTGTAGCAGTAGCACCACCTGTTACAGTAATTGATCCTGTTCCGGTTGAGCTTCCCAGCACATTACCTGAAGTTGTTCCTATATTAACTTTTCCGCCAGTTATATTTATTCCAGTCCAGCTTGCAGCACCTGAATTGCTCCAACTGATATTTCTAATAACATTATTCTGTATATTGCTTGCTGTGTCAGTTCCCACATTGACATTAATTGCATTAAATGTATTGTTTTGGGTGTTTGTTTTTGACCAGGCCAAACCCTCACAAAATGAAGATCTACCACCTATGGAATTCCCACTTACTGTAAAGTTTACACCCGAAGTGTTGTTCAACAGAATGACATTATAAGCCACACCGAAAGTAGGAACGAAAGAGGTGGTTTCGTAAAAACTGTTATTATTGATGGTCCAACCGGTAGAATTTGTTCCCAGATTAATACCGTTCGAAGCCGTTCCTCTGTTTAGAAAATTATATACGGCATTGTTACTAAATGTATTTTGACTGTTCTCCTTCGTTGACGTTCCGGCAGAATAAACAGCATTCAAAGGTCTGTTTGCATCGGATGAGTTTGTAATCGAGTTATTATCCAAGGTATTACCGTCGTTTCCTGTTGTGCCGCTAGTTGTACTAAAGAAAATAACACCGGCTGATGCATCGGTTGTGGAACCCTTTATAGTACTGTATTGAATTGTGTTGTTTGTGGCGTCGTTACTGAATCTGAAAGTAGAAGTCCCTGCAGTGGCAGAAGTGCTCGTGTTTGTAAATACGAATTCAGAACCAAAGCCGGTGCCATCTTTTCGTCCGTCAAAAACAACATTATCGCACCCATTCAAATCAATCAGCGGTGCAGAAATTGAACCGCTAATGCTTACTCCTTTTCGGGCAGGATAAATATGTAAATGTGTGTAACTCGAAGAACCTGTCCCACTTGCATTTAAGACTGCGGTTGCCGGCTCGGTTGTATTTCCTCTGAATTTAACAATCAAATCACCTGATGGTCCTGTCCATGTTCCATCATTAATTTTATCAAAAGCTCCTTTTAAGGTTGAATAGGATGCATGATAAGTCGTTCCATTCCATACTTCCACTGGATTGGGGAAATATTCCCAGACTCCCATAGTTGGTGATGAGCCATTTCTTGATATATTATCAAAATCAGTTGTAATGCCTGTTCCTATTACAGCACTCAGTGTTGCTCCGGGTTGATAATCGGTTGAAATTATTGAACCGGCAGAAGTAAAGCTGGGATTTGAGCTTAGGCTGGCTGCATCCTGACTCGTTACAATAGGCAACGACGCTTTGTTTCCACTATTATAATAACCCAAAACTCCACCTGTTCCAGGTGCATAATAATCATTATAATCCAGTGTCAGATTTGTATTTACAGCATAATTAAAATAGGCACCGTAATGTAAACTGGACCCACTGGTAGTGGACCGTGCATTCGAAAAAATATTATTTCTAAAGTTTCGGGTATTCGTTGTTACTGCACTATAGAGCGCATACGATTTATTACTTGTTCCGGCAGAAAGACTACCGCCAATATATACCGTATTATAATACAGGCTGTTGTTATTGCTTGCTGCTCCTGTTTCATAGATTCCATACAGCGTTGTGGCGGTATTTCCACCGAGACTGATTAAGTTATTTGAATAGGTTGTTGCACCGGCAGCCATTTTTATTCCATAAATTGATGCTGTAGTGGACGATGCGCCTGTTACTGAAAGATTATAGATGAAATTTCTGGATACAACATTAGACCCGGTGTTAGCTGTAAAATACAATCCGATGATATTTCCGGCAAAAGCGCTGTATGAATTTGACAAATTGTAAATAAGATTGTCTGAAACAGTTTTTAGTGTTGAACCTGTCAGAGCTATTCCAGAAACTGACGCTGTATTGGTTGTTGATGTATTACGGTTAGCAATGGTTAAATCGTGAATAGTATTTCCTGATATTGTATTTGTTCCTGTGGAGGAGGCAATACCATTAACAACTCCAGCAGTAGCAGCTGTTGAATTTGTTGTTCCATTCGTTAAGTTGGAAATCGTATTATCAGTAATGCTAACCGTTCCCGTTCCAATATTATAAATACCATACACACTCTGAGCATTGGAAGTGCTGCCCGAAGTGGCATTAATACTATTGGTAATAAGCGGGTTACCAATAATATTATTACTAACAGTTACTGTTGCCACTGTATTGGTGAGATTAATACCGTAATAACTATGGGCATTAGCAGATGTTGAATTGGCCAAAGTGATTGAACCAAATGTGTTGTTCGAGATGGTTACAGTGCCTGTACTGGTTGAGTAGATACCGTGTGAATTAGCTGTTGCAGCTGTAGCTGTGATCAGGATGGAACCGGTCGAAGCCTGGTCGCCAATATTATTAGCAGAGCTTGTACCAACATTTAAATCCCCTGAAACTGCATAAATAGCGCGGAATGGTTCAGCATTTGAACTTCGGAAACTGATATTTGCAATTGTATTTCCCTGAACGGAAGTGGCAGTAGCTGTTCCAACACCAAGACGTATCGGATCGAGTGTTAAAGATTGAAGTGTGCCAGTCGTGCCAAGGTTTAAAGCAGTTCCACCACATTGAGAGGTCGTTCCACCAAAATAGTTATTTGATATATTGAAATTATTCCCCAACGTTCCGGCAGTATAAATCCTGATTATTTGATAAATATATGTTCCTGTGGGTACAAGTGAAGTTGTTTCATAAAAACTGTTGCCTGTGACTGTACAGTCAGTTGTGTTATCACTCAATAATATTGCATACGAGCTTGCTGTAGCATTCCAGAAATTATAAATATTATTATTGCTGATGCTAATTCCGCTATTAGAGTAAGATGTTGAACCGGATGAATAAATAGCAGTCAGAGTTCGTCCAACGGCATCACTTGTAATATCATTAAATTCAATCAGATTACCATCATTTCCGTTTCCTGAACTGGCTGTAGAAAAGAAAATAATACCACTTGCAGTACTTTTATGGGCTCCTTTAATATAACAATATTTTACTGTATTATTTTCAGCAGAGTTAATAAAGCGAAGGGTTGAAGTTCCGGCAGTCGATGAAGTATTAGTATTGGTAATGATTAGATCTTTTGTACTTCCGGTGGCATTTACCCGACCGTCGAGTGTAACATTATCTGCCCCATTTAAATCAATTAGCGGAGTTGCCAGACTTCCTGAAATAGTTAGTCCTGAAATAGTTGGATGAATTTTTAAAGTTGTCCATGATCCGGCATTCAATGTGGCTGCAGTTGTTTCGGTGGTATTGGCAGTTAAGATAATAACGATATTGTTTCCGGTTTGCGAAGCGCCGTTTATCGCTGTAAATGCCAAACCAAGTCTGGCGTATGTTCCGTTTGCACTTGTCGAGCCACTAACTGTTACCTGCGAATAGCTTTTTGCGATAAAAAAGAGTACAGCAATAAACACATAGCAAAACTTAATGTTATATTTCATATTATCAGCAATTTAATGAATTAATAATCAGGAAAAATAATCGTAATGCCTTATATAAAAAAGGCAAATATAGTATTATTTATTTTATAAAAGTATTATTTACGACAGATAATGTAGCATTTATTTTAGGGGCAAGAAAAAAGACAAAAAAAGGCGAGTTGACTCTAATTAGTCAACCCGCCGTTTTAAAAATATATTTTGAAATAAATTATCCTACAATCTTTTTAAACAAATTCTTCATATTTACCAAATCACCGATAATCTTGTGTAAATCAGCAATGGCAACACGTTCCTGCAACATGGTATCGCGGTAACGAATAGTTACACAGTTGTCCTGCAGTGTGTCATGATCCACGGTGATACAAAATGGTGTTCCGATAGCATCCTGCCGACGATAACGTTTACCAATCGAGTCTTTTTCGTCGTATGCACATTTGAAGTCGAATTTCAGATCGTTCATTATTTCACGTGCTTTCTCAGGAAGTCCATCTTTTTTTACGAGGGGCAAAATAGCAGCTTTCACAGGGGCGAGTACCGGAGGTAAAGTTAATACTACACGGGTATCACCACCTTCAAGAGTTTCTTCTTTGTACGAAGCTGCCATAATAGAAAGGAATGTGCGATCAACCCCTATAGAAGTTTCAATTACATAAGGAACATAAGATTCATTCAGCTCTGGGTCAAAATATTTGATATTTTTACCCGAAAATTTTTCATGACTGCTTAAATCGAAATCAGTACGGGAGTGAATTCCTTCCACTTCCTTGAAACCGAAAGGCATTTCGAATTCAATATCGGTAGCGGCATTGGCATAGTGAGCCAATTTATCGTGGTCGTGAAAACGATATTTCTGATCACCAAGTCCAAGGGCTTTGTGCCATTTCAGGCGGAATTCCTTCCAGTGTTCAAACCATTTCATTTCTTCGCCCGGACGAACGAAAAACTGCATTTCCATTTGTTCAAATTCACGCATACGGAAAATAAACTGACGAGCTACTATTTCGTTGCGAAAGGCTTTACCTATCTGGCAAATTCCGAAAGGTATTTTCATACGTCCGGTTTTCTGCACGTTCAGGAAGTTTACGAAAATTCCCTGAGCCGTTTCCGGACGAAGGTAAATTTTCAAGGCACCATCGGCTGTTGAACCCATATCGGTGGAAAACATCAGATTAAATTGACGAACTTCAGTCCAGTTGCGAGTACCACTAACCGGACAAACTATTTCATAATCTTCAATAATAGCTTTCAATTCAACCAAATCTGAATCGTTGAGTGCTTTTACAAAACGGGCATGAATTTCATTGCGCTTTGCCTGATTTTCCAACACCCGTTCGTTGGTGGAGCGGAAGACAGCCTCATCAAAACTTTCGCCAAAACGCTTTGCGGCTTTTTCCACTTCCTTATTCATTTTATCGTCGTACTTAGCCAGTAAGTCTTCAATCAACACATCGGCACGATAGCGTTTTTTGCTGTCTTTGTTGTCAATCAAGGGGTCGTTGAATGCATCCACATGACCGGAAGCTTTCCAGGTTGTTGGGTGCATAAAAATAGCGGCATCCAATCCTACCACGTTTTCGTTGAGCAGCACCATGCTGTCCCACCAGTATTTTTTGATGTTATTTTTCAGTTCAACACCATTCTGACCATAATCATACACGGCACTGAGACCGTCATAAATTTCGCTTGAAGGGAACACAAAACCGTATTCCTTGGAATGTGCTATCAGCTTTTTAAAAATATCTTCTTGTGAAGCCATAATATTTAGTTACGAGATACGTGTTACTAGTTACAAGAAATTAAAATTGAGATTTTTTGAATAAAAATCTAGTTCAAAAGGAGGTGCAAAGTTACTATTTTTTTTGTATTTTTGTGGATTGAATTTGAAAAATACCCTCTAAATATGAGTACCGACGAAATTATTGAAGCGGAAAACGAAGAAATCGAAACCACAGGCGCAGCCGAGGAAATCGTTGTTGATACTGAATCTGCTGCGCATTCAACCTATAAAGTACCAAAAATAAGCGATGATGCGGTGAAGCATCACCTCTCGGGGATGTACCAAAACTGGTTTCTGGATTATGCTTCCTATGTAATTCTGGAACGTGCCGTGCCTGATATTTACGACGGATTGAAACCTGTTCAGCGCCGTATTCTTCACTCAATGAAACGATTGGACGATGGGCGATACAATAAAGTGGCGAATATTGTGGGGCATACTATGCAGTTTCACCCACACGGTGATGCGTCTATTGGCGATGCACTGGTCCAACTCGGACAAAAAGACTTACTGATTGATTGCCAGGGAAACTGGGGAAATATACTTACCGGCGATGGTGCTGCTGCTCCACGATATATCGAAGCACGCCTATCAAAATTTGCATTGGAAACGGTTTTTAATCCTAAAACTACCGAATGGAAATCGTCGTACGATGGTCGTAATAAAGAACCAATTGCACTGCCGGTAAAATTCCCATTGCTGCTGGCGCAAGGTGTAGAAGGGATTGCCGTGGGGTTGAATTCCAAAATTCTGCCTCACAATTTCAACGAATTGCTTGATGCTTGTATAGCACATTTGCAGGGCGACGAGTTTGTTCTTTTACCTGATTTTCAGACCGGTGGTTCAATCGATGTGGTTCGTTATAACGATGGAGAACGTGGTGGCGCGGTGAAAATCCGGGCTAAAATCAGCAAATTAGACAACAAAACACTCGCAATTACTGAAATTCCATTTGGCTCAAATACTTCGAAACTGATTGAATCGATTATAAAAGCGAGCGATAAAGGGAAAATCAAGATTCGTAAAGTAGATGATAATACTTCGGCCAATGTCGAAATCCTCGTTCATTTATTACCCGGTTCGTCATCCGACAAAACTATTGATGCGCTTTACGCTTTTACCGATTGCGAATTGAGTATTTCGCCTAACTGTTGTGTAATTCATGACAACAAACCACGTTTTTGCGGTGTGAGCGAAATGTTACGGATCAGCTGCGAGCACACAATGGATTTATTGAAAGCTGAACTTGAAATTCAAAAAGCTGAATTGCAGGAACAATTATTCTTTACTTCGCTCGAAAAAATATTTATCGAAAACCGCATTTATAAGGATAAAGGTTTTGAGGACAGCACGTCGCAAGATGAGGTCATTCTGCATATAGACAAACGATTAGAGCCTTTCAAAAAGGATTTTATACGTGAAATCGTTCGGGAAGATTTTTTGAAATTGCTCGAAATAAAAATGATGCGTATCACCAAGTTCGACTCAGACAAGGCGAACGATATGCTCATTTCCATTCAGAAAAAAATTGATGAAATTGACCACCACCTGGCTCATTTGGTCAAGTATACTATTGCATGGTACGAAGGCCTGAAAGCCAAATATGGCAAAGACCATCCCCGTTTGACCGAGATTCGTAACTTCGAAACCATTGTAGCTTCGAAAGTGGTGGAAGCCAACGAAAAACTGTATGTGAATTACGATGAAGGTTTTATCGGAACATCGCTTCGCAAAGACCAATTTGTATGCAATTGCTCTGATATTGACGATATTATCATTTTTTTCAAAGACGGAAAATACAAAGTGCTGAAAGTCGCCGACAAGATTTTTGTGGGCAAAAACATTTTACATTTGGATGTTTTCAAGAAAAACGATAAACGAACGGTTTACAATGCCGTTTATCGCGATGGAAAAACCGGTCCCTATTATATCAAACGCTTTGCTGTAAATGGTATTACACGGGATAAAGATTATGAAATTACGCAAGATACACCTGGTTCAAAAGTAGTGTATTTCACTTCTAATCCAAATGCCGAAGCGGAAATTATCCGAATTACCCTGAAACCAAAACCACGACTGAACAAGTTGGTTTTCGAAAAAGATTTTAGCGATATTGCGATTAAAGGTCGTCAGTCGATGGGAAATTTGCTTACCAAGAACGATGTATTGAAAATTGCGTTGAAAACAAAAGGTGGTTCTACATTGGGCGGACGGCAGGTTTGGTTCGACCGCGATGTATTGCGCCTAAACTACGATAGCAGAGGAGAATATCTCGGCGAATACCTGAGCGAAGATACAATATTGGTTGTTTCGGGTAAAGGAACTTTTTATACCAGTAATTTTGATCTGAATAACCATTACGACAAAGATATTCAGGTAATTGAAAAGTTTGATTCCAACAAGGTGTGGACAGTAGCCCTGTGGGATGCTGATCAAAAATTTTATTACCTGAAACGCTTCCAACTGGAGGCTTCATCTAAACCACAAAACTTCCTGGGTGAGAATCCTGAATCACGTCTGATACTGATGACAGATATTGATTTCCCTCGCTTTGAAGTGATAATGGGCGGCAACGATTCCTACCGGGATGCATTGGTAGTGGATGCCGACGAATTTATTGGCGTGAAAAGTTATAAAGCTAAAGGAAAACGTTTGTCGACATTCGAAGTCCTTACTATCAATGAACTTGAACCTATCAGATTTAAACCTGAAGTAGATGCCAAAACATCAGAAGTGGAAGAGGTGGAGGAAGATAATACCGACGAGGTGGAAGTGGAAGAGATTGAAAATGATGCTGTAGTTGAAGTAAACGAACCAAAACCGAAAGCGGCAAAGAAAACAGAATCAACATCAAAAATAAAAGCTGAGCCAACACCCGAAAATACTCCAGAACCAGAACCAACAGTTCCTGAAATACATAAGGTTAACTTTATTGTAAATGGAATTATTGTTGAAAACCCTGAAGTAGATCCTGAAATAGAAATAGAGGAAAATGATGAGTCCAACAAGATAATTACAAACAGGCCAAAATCAACTGTTCCAAAGCCCCAAAAGTCAAAACGAAAAAAGGAAGAAACACCTGATGATACAGACGATATTTATCGGACGAAGGAAGATGAAGATGGACAGCTGACACTATTTTAATGATATACAGCTTGCTGTTGTCTATAATAAAATCTTATAAGATTTTCACTGCAAAATAATCAACCAAATAAAACTGAATTTGCTTCGCTTTAGAACAATCCAATCCTAAATTGTAAATTTATAAATCGAAATTATTGATATGGCTAAAGAATTTAAATACCAGGAAACGTTTCCACTGGGAAAAGACAAAACCGAATATTATTTACTCACCAAAGAACATGTTTCGGTATCGGATTTTGACGGACAGGAAATCCTGAAAGTAGAACCGGAAGCAATGACAATGTTGGCTCGTGCAGCCATGCGAGATTGTTCATTTTTGCTTCGCCCCGAACATCAGGCACAAGTGGCTGCTATTCTGGCCGATCCCAAAGCCAGCGAAAATGATAAATACGTAGCGTTAACTATGCTTCGCAATGCTGAAATTGCGGCAAAAGGCATTCTTCCATTTTGTCAGGACACCGGAACGGCTACCGTTTACGCTAAAAAAGGCAACAATGTGTGGACCAACGGAACCGATGAAGAAGCCTTGTCGAAAGGTATTTACGAAACCTATACCGAAGAAAACCTACGCTATTCACAAAATGCAGCATTGAATATGTATGACGAAGTGAATACCGGAACAAATCTTCCGGCTCAAATCGACTTAGTTGCCGGACATGGAAATGAATATAAATTCCTCTTTATTGCCAAAGGGGGTGGCTCTGCTAATAAATCTTATCTTTTTCAGGAAACAAAAGCCCTCCTAAATCCAACTTCACTGGAGAAATTTCTGACTGAAAAAATGAAAACATTAGGTACGGCAGCTTGTCCACCTTATCATATTGCGTTTGTAATTGGCGGTACTTCAGCTGACGCTTGTATGAAAACCGTAAAACTGGCTTCTACGAAATACTATGATGAACTTCCAACCGAAGGAAATGATCTTGGACAGGCTTTCCGCGATGTGGAAATGGAACAGAAAATTCTAAAACAAGCTCAGGCTTCAGGCATTGGAGCTCAGTTTGGCGGAAAATATTTTGCACACGATATTCGCATTGTTCGCTTATCGCGTCACGGTGCTTCGTGTTTTGTAGGTATGGGTGTTTCATGCTCTGCCGACCGCAATATCAAAGGAAAAATCAATAAAGAAGGCGTGTGGGTTGAACGTATGGAGGATAATCCGGGTCGGTTGATTCCTGAAGCGTTACGTAACGAAGGCGAAGGAAACGCTGTGAAAATTG
This sequence comes from Paludibacter sp., assembly GCA_037144275.1. Taxonomy (GTDB): domain Bacteria; phylum Bacteroidota; class Bacteroidia; order Bacteroidales; family Paludibacteraceae; genus Paludibacter. Next base: position 32,949 of record JBAWXD010000010.1, read on the forward strand.
ACTTGAATAAGCCCATGAAAGAAATTCTGGCAACTTTGTCAAACTATCCTGTTTCAACACGCTTATCGCTTACCGGTACAATTGTCGTGGGTCGTGATATTGCGCATGCTAAGTTGAAAGAATTACTTGATGCTGGCAAACCACTTCCTCAATATGTACAAGACCATCCTATTTACTACGCTGGTCCAGCCAAAACTCCGAAAGGAATGCCTTCCGGTTCGTTTGGTCCAACTACCGCCGGTCGAATGGATTCATATGTTGATTTGTTACAGGAAAATGGCGGCAGCCTGATTATGATTGCCAAAGGAAACCGCACACAACAGGTAACGGATGCCTGCCATAAACACGGTGGCTTCTACTTAGGTTCTATTGGTGGTCCCGCTGCTATTTTGGCACAACAAAATATCAAAAAAGTAGAATGTCTGGAATATCCTGAACTTGGCATGGAAGCTATCTGGAAAATTGAGGTGGAAAATTTCCCTGCATTTATTCTGGTCGATAATAAAGGAAATGATTTTTTCAAACTGATTAAACCAACAATGATTTGCTAGACCCCAAACCCCTAAAGGGGCTTTCAAGAAAAGAAACGGCTGTATTCAAATGTGAATACAGCCGTTTTCATATTATTCCCCCTTTAGCGGGTTAGGGGGCATCTTAAATCCTCTTTCTTACTCCAATATTGAAATTAATTCCCGGTTGAGTCAATCCACCATAATCGGCATAATTTGAATTCAGGATATTATTCAAATCCAGAAACACATCAAAGCTTTTATCCGCCCAAAGAAAACGGCTGTCTATTAAGGCATAGGGTTTGAAATTTTGCAGGGTTTTATTGACATCCGTATATGTTCCGGCACGATCAAAATAACCCAATCTCCACGAAGCGGATAGCTTCTTCCAAATACTGTGGTCTAAGGTTACAGCCATTTTATTTCGCAGATAATCAAGCACATACTTTGAGTCGTAGTTGTCAGCACTTTTATCCATTCGAAGATAGGAGTATGCGAGACTAATTCTTTTGACAATTCCTTTCTGAAAATAATAGGTAAACGAAATATCTCCACCCAAAGCATTAATGCTTGTCAAATTTTTACTATGCCATATGGTTTCGGTGGGTAGTTTAACCCAATCAATCACATTCTGACCCATACGGTAATAAACGCTAGCATCCAGTTTCCAGTTATCCTGATATACTTTAGTTCCAACTTCAACTGTTTGTGATTTCTCCGGTTGTAAATCTGGGTTAGCTAATTGTGTGGCACTTTTGTAGTATAAATCGGTAAAAGTTGGCAGTCGTACTGCCGAATTTGCATCAGCGAAAATCCGGAAATTTTCATTAAACGAATACGCCAGATCTACGCCTCCAAATCCATTCAATCCAAAAGTGGTTGTATTGGTAGCCGCTGCTCCTGCCGAAAAATACCATTTACCGATTTTGACTGAATGGTCAATTAATCCGGTTTCAATCAGGCGATTATTTTCTTTTGTGAAAAAGCCGTTTAGCTCAAGAGGCGCACGTAACGAATCAATCGAATTCCCAAGCACATTGCTAAAAATATGTTCGTTACGAACTTCGACTCCAAGCGTTGTTTTTCCAAGTATTGACGAATAGGTCGCCGATGCTTTTCCACCGGCCACGTCAGTCATATGATAATTATGGAATTTATACCACGAAGCAGCTCCAACATAATTCCGGAATAGCTCAAAGCGGTCGTGATGCTGACGCCAGTAAGCCTGAGCATTATACTGCCAGTTGCCACTTGTCAGTGACCAGTTAAGCGATGCCATAAAAGTTTTGGTGCTTTCAAACTGATTTGGGTAGGTTAAGCTATAAAAACTATTTGCCCCAAAATCCTTCATTTGTCCGGCTAATTGAAGTTCAAATTTACCAAAAGCATCGGTTTTCAATGCGGAATGAACAAAACCATTTAAAAAATTAAAATCTGTATTTCCACCTGTATTAATTTCTGTGCTATACCCATAAGTCTGCCCATAGACAAAATTCGGAGTTGGACTTGTAATATATCCATTGCTGCTGCTATGTGAAATTGATCCAAAAGTTTGAATATCTTTTACATTAAAATTCCCCGATACAGCCTGACCCAAGGTGACAAAACTTCCTCCGGTAAGTTCGGCTGTTAATGATTGTTTGTCGGAGTTCTCAGTCACAATATTAATGGCCCCACTGAATGCATTTGGTCCCAGAACTCGCGCTGAAGAACCTTCTAAAATTTCTATCCGGCTTACATCCGACAGATTGAGTGGAATATCAAGATTGAAATGACCTGTTTGAGGATCAGTGATGTTCACGCCGTTAAGCAAAACCAATACCTGGTCGAACGAACCACCCCGAATCGAAATATCGGCTTGTGTGGAGTTTGTGCCACGCTGACGAATATCGATTCCGGCCACATAATCAAGCAACTGATCGATGCTCTGAACTGCCGAGCGTTTTATTTCGGTTTTATCAATCACGGTGAGAATGCGCCCCATTTCGGAATACAATTTCTTAGCGGCAGCATTAACCTGAAGTTCCGATAAATTGACTGTAAGTGAATCACTTTCCTCCTGAGCTAATAAAATCTGAAAAGTGGAACTAAAAAACAAGGCACAAAAAAATACTATTTTTCTCATAATGACTAAAATAAAAAGCGGTTGAGACAGAGTTTAATCCGTTTCAACCGCTTAGATAAATACTAAATATAAAAATGTATGACCACACGCTACAGCGTTGTCAAATGTAATTTCAGATAATGTAATTTCATTTAATTGAAGTAATGCAGCTTCGTGCTCACTGGTTTCAATCGTTTCTTCGGATGATTCAAACCCGTTTTTGTGAGACAATTCAGCACAAATACCAACAGCTTTTTGAAGTGATTTGTCGGCAATTGAAATCGCCACGCAACCGATGCTTACCACACTTGACAAACTACAGAAAATAGCATACTCAGCCCTGCTCCAGCGACGAAAACGGAGAGAAGTAGCTGTATTTTTGGGTTTTTTGAACATGAATGTAATTGGTTTTTAAGCTGCAAAAGTACGGAAAAAATCCCGGAAAAAATGAAAAAAGTGTCGACGATACCGCCGGCACTTTTCTATATACATGAATGTCAATTTGTTATCGTGCGAAACTTTTACGGTTTAATTTACCGGTCCAGATATCTGTCGTTGGAGTAATGTCGGCATTTTTATCGGCACTTCGTTGTCTGCTATCCCCTTTTATACTAAGAGTGAGTTTGTCTAAATATCCTCCTATAAGAAAAATACTATTGTTCTTATCCACTACAACGGACTGATAAATATGTGGTTCGTAATAATTATAAACCAGTGTATCTTTTTGAGTTTTAGCTGATTTTTCGACAAAGCCCTGTCTGATTTGATTGTAAGTAAGGCTTGGTTTCTGCCAGCTCAAGCCTTCATCTCTCGACTCCCGATAAAACTGTTTATTTAATAAATAGTATTTCCCAAATAGTAACAGTTTTTTATCATACGAAATAATGCTTACGCCTGCTGCCAAAGAATCTAACGAATGATTTTCAGTGCTGAAATCAATCCAATAAATACCATCTTCAGAGCTCCAGCTATTTTTTAATAATGCTCCATTAACTGAATAGCCACCAACTACCAATACTTTTGATTTTCCGGTAACAGTGCTGATACTAACTGCTGAGAAATCATTCACAGGAAAGTTTTGAGGAATTGTTCCAATCATATTCCATACATCACCATCGGTTGATGTGGCAAAATGATATGTTGCGTCATTAAGTGACTGGACTACAGCCCATAATTGACCGTTTAACACAAAAAGTAAAGATTTGAAGTTAAAGCTGCTTACTGATTTTCGGGTCCAGTTTAAACCATCAGCACTTGAATATATATTCAACCTGTCCTGAGTCATGAAAAGCTTTCCATTAAACTGAATCATATCATTAAGTGCCGATCCTTCCGGAAGACCGACCGGTGTAACAGCACTACTCCATGATATACCATCCGTGGAAGTGTGAAGATAAGCCGCAGAGCCATCATTGAGATAATAATAAAATTTATCATTCAGTATGACTGATTTCTGGGAAGTTGCATTTACTGAACTTAAATTGTCGGTCACTTTACTCCATACATATAATTCCGGTTGAACTTTATGAACATTAACCTGGATATTGTAATTTAAGTATGTTTTGCCATCGCTTGCGTAATTCCGTATCCATATCGATGGCTGACGAAAATCTACCGTATCTTTACCGGTAACTGCCGCCGAATCTTTTTTGAATTTGAAACCGGTTGGATTTGGATAATGTAATTTTGCTCCACCTGTACTTTTAAAACTAAATGTGGGATAAACGCTGTCTATTCTTGTCCCGTAAGGCAATGAATCAATATTCACAATGGTCGTTCCGGTTACATCCAAGGCGAATTTTGCCGTTTTTACAGAATCATTACCGGCAAGAGTCATTGAAACAAAAGAGGCATCGCTCGAAGTAACGGTGACAGAAGTTGTGTTCAGACAAGAACTCAGGATAAGAATGGCAGTGAGTACAAAAAGTGAGCGGAAAAAATTGAATTGCATAATAACAAGTATTTTTAGAACTGACAAAGTTAATTTTTTTTCAGCTCATTTGAACTGCTTTCAGTAAGATTTATTGTTTTTTATCATTAAAAACAACATTTTTGGAGAATTAAAGCTAACAGATTGAATCGCTTAGTTCAACTACCACCGGACAATGATCAGAATGAACTGCATCCTGAAGAATGCCTGCAGATATTAGATGCGGGCGAAGACTTTCGGTAACCCAGTGATAATCAATGCGCCAGCCGGCATTACTGAAACGCGCTCCGGCACGGTAACTCCACCAACTATATTGATCAGCACGGTCGTCAAAAACACGGAATGAATCGACCATTCCGGAAGCTTCATACTCATCAAGCCAGGCACGTTCTTCGGGCAAAAAGCCTGAAACGCCTTTCTGACGTTCGGGATGATTTATGTCAATCGGTTTATGACAAATATTATAATCACCGCAAATCACCAGATTCGGACGGGTTTTTCGTAGTTCGGCTACAAAGGCTGCAAAAGCTTCAAGAAAATCCATTTTAAATACCTGACGCAGATCTCCCGACGAACCGGAAGGAATGTATACGCTGATAACCGAAATTTCTCCAAAATCAGCACGTATAACACGACCTTCATCATCATAACGGGAATTGTTCATTCCAATAACCACATTGTCAGGCGTTTTTTTGGTTAGAATGGCCACACCGCTATAGCCTTTTTTTTGCGCCGAATGCAGATAGGATGTGTAACCCAATTCTGCAAAAATCATAGTATCAATCTGTTCAGGTTGGGCTTTTGTTTCCTGAAAACAAATTACATCAGGGTTTTCAGTCTGCAACCATTCTTTAAAGTTTTTGCTCAATGCGGCCCGAATTCCATTTACATTGTAGGATATTATTTTCATTGGTTGGATTTCTTTACTTTTTTGTATAATTCCGAAGCGAAAACAAAATCGTTCAACGCTTCATTATCAACGTGAAATATGTCACTATTGTTTCCTTCCCAGGCTTTTTCCCCTTTTTCAATAAAAATAATGTTTTCTCCAATTTCCATCACAGAGTTCATATCGTGCGAATTGATAATGGTGGTAATATCAAATTCATGGGTAATTTCATGAATCAGTTTATCAATAATCAGCGAAGTTTTCGGGTCTAGTCCTGAGTTCGGCTCATCGCAAAACAGGTATTTAGGTTGCAGGGCAATGGCACGGGCTATGGCGACACGTTTTTGCATACCACCACTAATTTCGGACGGCGCCAAATGAAACGCTTTTTCTTCCAGATCGACGTGGCGCAAACAATAGATGGCACGTTCGGTCATTTCTTCTTTGGAGCTTGGCGAAAACATTTCGAGTGGATACATCACGTTTTCCAGTACGCTCAGTGAATCGAACAGCGCCGAGCCCTGAAAAAGCATACCCACTTCACGGCGTAAAATACGGATATCGCTCATTTTCATATCCGGAAGATTTCGTCCGTCGTATTCAATTTTCCCTTTGTCAATTCGGTGCAAGCCAATGATACTCTTCATTAGCACTGTTTTTCCGGAACCGCTCTGGCCGATAATCATATTGGTTTTTCCGGTTTCGAAAACAGCCGACACGTTTTTCAATACCTGGTTGCCATCGAAGGATTTATCTACGTTTTTTACTTCTATCATTTTAAAATTTCGTGTTTTGAGTTTCTTGTTTCGTGATTCGGGTTATTTGATATTAACCCAATCAACTTCATAACCAATCAACCAATCCCTTTTTAATTTAGCATAATTTTGGTAATAAGAATATTGAAAAACAGAATCAGAATACTACCGTTTACCACTGCATTGGTACTTGCTTTACCCACATCGAGCGCACCACCGTATGCATAGTAACCATAATAGGCCGCAACCGACGAAATGATAAATGCAAAACACATGTACTTAAACAAGGAATAGAAAACATAAAACGGCACAAAAGCATATTGAATTCCAACCAGATAATCCCCGGTAGTCATAATACTGGTTAGTACCCCGACGAAATATCCGCCACCAACACCCAAAGCCATACTGAATATTACCAAAAAAGGCATCATCACCACAAAAGCGATAATTTTGGGAAGAATTAAATAATTAGCCGAATTTACACCCATAATTTCCAGGGCATCAATTTGCTCGGTAATGCGCATAGTGCCTATTTCAGATGCAATATTGGAACCCACTTTTCCAGCCAGAATAAGACATAAAATGGTGGAAGAAAACTCCAGGAGCAACGTGTCCCGGGTAACCAGTCCGGTGGTATAAACCGGTAAAAGTGGATTGGAGGTATTCAGTTTCGTTTGCATGGTCATGATGAAACCTATGAAAACAGAAATAATCGCAACAATAGGCAATGACTGAAGCCCCAATTTTTCGAGCTCTTTCGGAAATTGACGGAAAAACATCTTGCTGCGGTCGGGCAATACGAACACCCGTTTCATCAATAAAAAATACTTACCGGTTTCGCTGAATAAACTCATGTCGGATGGTTATAGAATTTGAGTGATAGATTCTGAAATTATGCTGCAAATATACTCATTTTTTGAGGATAAAAAAAAGGCGGAAGTTCGTTAATCGCAGCGCATTTAGCGAATATCTGTTTGTTTTGTTATTTTCAATTCTTTTTCCGCATCCAATTGCGCTTTCGATTTACTTTGCGTTACAATATACACTCCGGCAAAGACCAATACGCCTGCCAGTGCTTTTTCGAGACCAAAAATATCGATGCCTATAGCCACAGCCACCAGTGATGCCACCACCGGTTGAACGTAATTATACATGCTCAGTGTAGTTGGCCGAAGTTCCTTCTGCCCAATCGGAATTAGCAGATATCCGATAAAAGTGGCAAAAAATACCACGTAAGCTACACGCCAATACGTTCCGCTGCTCAGCATGCTGAAGTCGGTTTGTGCTATCGGTTTGTAACAAAATGGCAAACAAACAATAGTACCAAACAAGAACATCCACTTCATAACAGTTACCGGAGAATAACGTGTAATAAGCTCTTTGAAAAGAGTCAGGTACAGAGCAAACGAACTTACCGCTCCAAAAACAATCAGGTTTCCCCAAAAATTACTATTTTCGGAATGTGTTGTCGGACTGTGAAAAACCAGCAGCAATGCACCCGAAGCTCCTACCAGAACGCCGACTGCTTTCATAAGCGTAATCGGTTCTTTCAGGATAAGTGCCGCCAAAATCATAGTAACGATGGGAAGCATAGTAACTACGATGGAAGCATCAATAGGAGAAGTAAGTGACAAGCCGATAAAATAAGGTAACTGATTTAATGTCAGCGCAAAGAGTGAAGCAAAAAATAACAGTAATATATCCTTTGGCGGTACATGCTCCTTTTTTACAAACAGCGATGCAGTCCAGAAAAGGAGCAAGCCACCGGCCAGTCTGAAAAAGGTAAGTGTATAAGGACTCAATGTCTCTGGCATCAATGTGCGGGAAATCGGCGTGTTCAGTCCAAAAATAATATTGGCCGAAAACATCGCAATGTGACCGCTAAGTTTGTTTTTTTCCATGAAAGATAAATGAGGCGACAAAGTTAGTAAATATGTCAACTACACTAGCTAAACAAACACTGAAAAAGGGATTTCAGTTCAAAACCGGGTACTTTTTTGGGATTTTTCCTTTTTTCCCCTTGCAAATTCAAAAAAACGCCGTATATTTGCACCCGCTAAGCCGAAAGGTACCATAGCTCAGTTGGTAGAGCAAAGGACTGAAAATCCTTGTGTCCCCGGTTCGATTCCTGGTGGTACCACTTACAAAAAAGCTAATAATCTAAAAATAAGATTATTAGCTTTTTTTTATTTTCAATGCATACACAACATTTGCACAACATCTTTCAACAGGTAGTTCAACCACAATTCTTCAATTTACTTCCTACCCAAAAGTAGTTTATTCTGTTTTCTCATACATTCCTGTATTAAATCTGAATCATATTCTTATTCTGGTGTTTTATAAAGTGTTGTTTTCTAATGCTTTATGCTTTTGGCACGTCAATTGAAATGCGCTTTCATGAATAAAATTCATTTTGGTGCACAAAAGTGAATTCAAATTCAGGGACAAATACTGATTTTAAGTATGCTGAATCAACAAGCTTTTAATATGGCTGCCGAGCTTTCATTCTATCGCGATGGTGAACTGTTTCTCGGTTGTACTCAAATCCGACTTTTGAAACAAGTTGCGGTTGATGGTTCGATACATGCAGCAGCTAAAAATTTGAAAATGTCGTACCAGCATGCCTGGCATATATTGGATAAGATGAATCATTTATCACCCATCCCAATAGTAATCAGGCAGAAGGGTGGCAAAGACGGTGGAGGTTGTAAAATCAGTCCATACGGAATGAAGCTTATCCGAACTTACGAGAAAAAGGTTGCTGATTTGATTAAGTTTCTGGCACAAAGTAAC
>JBAWXD010000011.1:0-41871 GCA_037144275.1 Paludibacter sp.
CATCCAGTCTGTTTGAAATGCTTTGTTGGGTTAATACTTTTTTACCCACCACATCAAATATCTGTACATCCTTCATTGTAGAAGCTATATTGCCCAAATTCACAAATCCATCGTTTACCGGATTTGGGTAACAAACCAACGATTGATTTCCATTTAACGAATTCATGGCTGTAACTACATTAGCATCATCATTCAAATGCCATTCCGTTCTGACACGGATTCCATCAACTGTAATGCGTTCAGCTGCATCATACTGGCGTATCGTAACACCTGCCGGAGCGATATCAGCAACAGAAGTAGTTTTTACAACCGGACCCATAGTTGGAGTTGTAGGTTCTGTACTAAAATTATCTCCCTCTGCAAAAACATACAAACTAACCGCATCATTTCCTGCGCCATCATTAATTATATATTTTACTACAAAAAGATAAGTTTGATTCGGATTCAACACATAACCTGAAGCTACTGCAACGGTTGCATTAAACATGACTGAAACGGGGTATTTCCCATTTCCGTCAGCAGGCATTATAAAAGTTCTGGCTCTCCATGCACTAGTAAGACCAGCATCTGCAAAGTTAAAGAAATTAACTGATCCGGTAGTCGCAGTTCCATTACCTGCAACATTAACTAAAAATGAAGCATAAACAGCTCCCGTAGTTTGAGTTTGGGCTGTAAATGGGGTAGTTACACATTGACCAACATTAATTAATCCGGCAGCATTACCAATACCCGATCCAACATACCCCTGAAATGTTAAACCGCCAGTTGTAACCGCTACTGGAAAAGTACTTACTGTAGTACCATATTGAGCCCAACCATGAGCAGTCAATAAGTCACCTGCAGGGTAATTAAAATCTTCAATCAATAAAGGAGAACCTGCAAAAGCTAAACTGCTAATGCCCAAGAATACGAATAAGTAAATTTTTTTCATGACAATTTAAATTTAAATGATTAATAATTAATTGGTTTTTAAAAATGTATCGTAATTTATTTATTTAATTGCATATAATCATATACTGCCTTCCGGATAGATACGGCATTTGCCGAACTTAGTCCAACAGGAACATAAGTATTCAAAACCGGATTCCGTCCATATAAAGAATAATAGAAAGTGCATGCTATCAAAAATGTTCCGGCAAGCGAAGGGTGTTAATTATCTGTATAATAAATATTAATGCTCGGATATTTACTTACAAAAGAATCCCATACTTTCCCTACCGGAACTACCTGTACATTCAGTTTTTGGCCAACTGAAATATACGAGGCCGCCAGTTGATCAATATCTGTTAGTGTGGCTTTTGGCGCCCAGGTCATATATAACACTGTTCTGGCATTCATTTTTTTGATTTCAGTATCCAGCAAGGTGGCATATTGTAAAAATAAATCAGGGCTGTTTATCGGTCGGGTACTCTGTTCCTGCAAAACTACTATGTTCCAGTTATTGCTTCTGATTTTTGCCATTGTCAACGGATCGTTATAATGTCCCTCCAAAGTATATGAACTTACAGCAATTTTCTGAATATCAAAACTGACCCCTTCGAAGGATGTATCGTATTGAATCAATTTTTGCACATGATAATCAACTCCATCATTGTAAAATGTAAAACTATTCCCCACAAAAAGTAGTTTTGATTCAATATTAACAGCCGGAGTTTCAACCCAACCATGATTTGTAATCGCATCACCTGCCGTATAATTAAAATCTTCAGCTAATAATGTTGTCTGACTAAAAGTCAAAACATTAGCAAGTATGAGAAAGAAAGATACTATGTAACTTTTAATTTTCATTTGTTGCTGCAGTTTTCGTAACAATTACATTTTACTATTTCGCTGTCTTTCATCATTTTATGTCCTCTTGAAATCACATCGGTCAAATTAAAGTCCGAATCGAAAAAGCATAAATCCGCATCACAGCCTATGGCTATTTTTCCTTTGTGGTATAATGATAGGTTTCTGGCCGGATTAGTGGTTATTAATTTGAACGCATCGCTGATTGACATTCCGGCTTCCTGAATCAATAATATAACTTGCTTGAGATTCAAGTCGACCGGGGCTTTATATAGTTTTACAATTTTACCATTTTCATCTTTCTTCGCCATACCCGCATTTCCATCACTACTAAAAGTCATATTATCAATAGAAGCACCCTTCTCTAATGCATACAATACCTGTTTGTAGGGCAAATCAAATTTTGTTCCACCGGTCGATATATCAATCATTCCACCCAGTTTAGCAAATTCTATTGCCTGATCGAATAGTTCTTTTGTTCGTCCAACATGGGTTGGGGATATGTGACGAATGGGAAAATGGTATTTCTTAACCAAATCGAGCAAAATATCCATTCTACTTTCGAGTGCTCCTAAATGAATATGTAGTATGCCCCCTTTTCCTGAAGTTAACCCTCCGACATGCACTTCACGTAACAGTTTAAGGAGTTCGTTTTCAGTGGGGAATGATGCCCGTTCATCGCTGATAGCTATTTTACAGCCAATCACTTTGTCAATAAAAACCATATCCTCCAGCACACTACCGAGCATCGTTTTGGTTGGATAACCAAAAAAGCTGGTAAGCATATAAGCACTGACTCCTTCTTGTTCAAGTCCTTTTACCTTGGCGTACAAACCCTGAAGAGAACGGGTAATACCATCGGTTCCCAACATTCCCATAACAGTGGTTGTTCCGCATTGAATCAATTCGGTGATACTTATTTCGGGTGTCATGGACGAAAAAGCCTGTTTTCCGCCTGCACCTGTTAAGTGAATATGCTGATCGATAAATCCGGGAGTAACGATTTTCCCTTTTGCATCAATCTCTTCAACAGCTATATTGCCTGTTTCAATATTTTCCCCGATAGCAAGAATTTTCTCCCCACCAATAAGAATGTCTTTTCTTCCAAGATATTCCGGTGAATAGACTTCCGCGTTTTTGATAATTTTCATCATGGTATCTGTAATTAAAAAATAAAGTGATAAATAAGCATTCCAACTAAAACTGTAGTTAACGGAATCAGATTTCGTTTGGCTACCTGATAAGGTGTGACTCCGGCAATTTCTGCTGTGGCAATAACAACTCCGGCAATCGGTGAAGTAGCTCTACCAAGACTGGAAGCCAACTGCATTGGTAAAATAATTCCGGCACCGTCAACGCCCATTTTCAAGGCAATTCCGGGCACCAAAGGACCAAAGGAAAAGAACGAAGCATTTCCGCTGCCCATCAACATGGATGCTCCGAAAATCATCACGGTCATAACAATACCAATGCCAATGGCACCAAGCCCGAAATCCTGAGATACTCCTACCAGACTATTGATAAAGCCCAGGCTGATAAGTCCGTAAGAAAATATTTCTGCTGTAATAATAAGGCTGATAACGGTTGCAAATACCTTTCCCATTGCTTCCCAGAAAACTTTCAATGAACTGAAAACTTCGCTCAGGTTTTTTTTGTGAATCATTTCAAATATCAATGCCACAAACAAGGATAATATCATGGCTGTGGTAGTGTCCAAATTGATGGCTGGTTTGAAAAAAGTGAAAAATTTGGAGAATGTAATCAACAATACCAATGGAAGTATCGGAAGTAAACTATAAATTAAAGGAGCTTTCGTTTTCAGACTGGCAGTATCAACAACTTCAGGCACGTGGTTTTCCTTCTTATCGTAATGACGGTTGACAAAGAAATAAACAACGGCCATTAAAATGGTCAGAGGAATAGCCAGTGGAAGCTGATTTTCAATAAAATACTGTACATTCGATTTGCTGACTAATTTGGAAGCCAGCGCCGTATTGGCCGATGCGGGTCCCATATCAAAAACGGTACAGGCAACAATTACCGAAACAGCCGAGGTTTTACTAACGCCTAAACTTACTAAAACAGGAAAAATAGAAGCAACTAAAAGAAGCCCCAATCCGGCTGCGGAAGGTGTAGTAATAAATAAAAGTTGTCCGATAGGGATTACCAGTGAAGCCGCCAGATAAGGCGTTTTTTTGAAAATAGAGAGTGGTTTCATAGCAAGATAAACGAGCGTATCGCTTGCTCCGATTTTTTTCATATAAGCCACGTAACCGCCAATAGTCATAATCATAAGTCCTACATCAGCTCCTTTCGAACTTAAAGATTCTTTAATCAGTTCGAAAAGATCAAAAAACTTAAGGTTAGTTGGGTCTTTTAATCCCGGCAATTTAAAGCCCAGTATCAATGCAATAGCCATCATGACTAATCCACTAAAAAGTAATACAGCTTGAGCATTGTATTTTTTATAGAGCAAAAATGCTACTATAACAATGAATATCAAACTAATGATAGTTCCGATTACTTCCATAATGATTAATTCAAGGTTAAAAAAGATTCGTTTTCTACTCCAAATTTCATTTTATAATAGATCTCTCAGCTTGAAAAATATAAATATTTGAAAGTTGGGGTATATAACTGTGACAAAGTAATCTGATTTATTATTACCTTTGCCATACCAATCATATTTATTTATACATACCAATATGGAAGATATATTGACCCGAATTTCAAATGCATATATTGAAATGAATTTGAGAAATGTATCAAAACGCAATAAAACAGGACTTTATCAACAAATTCACGAACTCATAAAAGAAGCGATTTTGAACAATGATATTCCTGAAGGCAGTGTTTTACCTTCTACCCGTCAACTTGCTGCAAAATTAAAAGTTTCACGAAGCACAATTATTAAAACCTACGAATTGCTGCTTATAGAAAACTTTTTAGACTCAACAATCGGTTCTGGGCATAAAGTAAAAGGAGTTGTATCCGAAATTTCGTCATCCAAAGTCCATAATTTTAGTCAGTTTGGTTATCCTGATTTATCTGAGACGGGTAAATCATTTCAGAAAAACATAACATTAATAAATAGTACCGACGACACGGATATTGCATTTCGTCCGGGCTTGCCACCCCTTGATATTTTTCCGGTTAATCAATGGAAAAATCTCAGTAATCTTTACTGGAAAAATATAAAATCATCTGGGCTGTCGTATTCTGCATCCTCCGGCACCGACCAATTAAAAAAAACACTGGCCAATTATTTAAATTTTAGTCGCAATATTAAATGCGATCCTCGTCAAATTATCATAGTTTCGGGCTCATTACAATCGCTTTATATTATTGGAAACGTATTACTAAATCCGGGGGATTGTATGACAATGGAAAATCCGACTTTCCCGAATGTTATTTCAATTTTCAAGGGATTACAATCCAATATTCAAACAGTATCAATTGATGAAGAAGGGTTAAATGTGAGCAAACTGACTCAACCCGGTCATATCCAATCCAAGTTGATTCATACAGTTCCCTCCTGTCATTATCCAACAGGGGTTAGAATGACTTTAAACCGAAGGCTGGAACTCCTTAAATGGGCCAACGAGCACAATACTATTATTATTGAAAATGATTACGAACACGAAGTAAATAATTACAAAGATTTTATACCCTCTTTATTTAGCCTGGACACACAGCAAAGAGTCGCATTTTTTGGCACATTTAATCGGCTGCTACATCCTTCCATTCGGGTCGGTTATATGGTAGTTCCTTATTATTTGCTCGATTCAGTGGAAGCATTACTCAAACATTCACATCGCTTTGTTCCTTCTTCCATTCAGGTAGTTTTGAGCCAGTTTATTGATCGAAATTATTTATATAACCACGTTAAGAATGTTATTGAAATAGCAGAGGAACGTAAAAAACTCTTTTGTGAAACCTTTGAAAATAGTTTTGGAGATGCTGTTTTACTTGAAAAAAACAATATAAGGAGTTTGCATGTTTTCGCAAAACTGAATGTAGGAATAAAAGACAAAGAACTTGTCGATCATTTTGCAAAACATAATATCATAGCTCATCCTTATAGCAAGTGTTTTGTAACTGAGAATGCTACTCAGGGCTTAATTCTTGGATATACTCCGGTTCGGTCACAGCTTATAAAACAAAAAATCACACAAATGGAAAAACTTTACAAGAGTTTCATTTCCTAATAAAATGCCAGAATATCTAATTTATTACAAAAAAGCCTGTCCCTAAAAGGAACAGACTTTCAAAATTTCATACTACTTACTACCGAATACAAACTGCCGACTATAAACAATAAACTAATCAGAACTTTTTAAACCCGATAATCTCCCGCACTTCACGAATGGTTCTGGCAGCACTTTCGTGGGCTTTTTCCTTGCCGATACGCATTACCTTAGCCACATAGTCGTTATCAGCTGAAATGGCTTTAATTTTATCTCTGAAAGGCTCTGTGAAAGTGACCATATCCGCGGCCAGCTGTTTTTTCATATCACCGTAGCGAATATTGCAGCTATTGTATTGATCTTCGAAGAAACTGAGCGTTTCAGGAGCTGAAACCACCTTCATCAATTGGAAAATATTCTGAATGGGTTCAGGTTTGGCTTGATTCGGTTCAGTTGGGCCGCTATCGGTAACCGCTTTCATCACTTTTTTGCGGATAGCTTCCGGTTCGTCAGCTAAGAAAATGGCATTTCCCTCACCCTCCGATTTACCCATTTTGCCTGTTCCGTTCAATCCGGGAATTTTCACCAATTCATTTCCGAAGTTAAATGCTTTTGGTTCAGGGAAATATTCCACATTATACAGGCGGTTAAAGCGATTGCTGAACTGGCGCGTCATTTCCAGATGTTGTTCCTGATCTTTTCCCACAGGCACTTTGGTGGCTTTGTGGATCAGAATATCTGCCGCCATTAGCGTAGGATAAGTCAACAATCCGGCATTCACGTTTTGGGGTTGTTGACGGATTTTATCTTTAAATGAGGTGCAACGTTCCAATTCGCCGATATAGGCATTCATGTTCAGAAACAGATAAAGTTCGGCAGTTTCAGGCACATCGCTCTGAATATACAATGTACATTTTTCGGGATCGAGACCCGCAGCGAGATATTCAACCATTACCTGACGCACATTTCCGTACAAATCTCCGGGAGTTGGGTGAGTTGTAAGTGAATGATAATCAGCAATGAAGAAATAACAATTATGCTCATTCTGCATGCTTATAAAATTGCGCAATGCGCCAAAGTAATTTCCTAAGTGAAGGTTTCCGGTTGGGCGTATGCCGCTAACTACTGTTTCCATAATGACAGCTTGCCCTTAAAGGGACAAGAAATTAAAGTTTGAATAAAGTGTTTTATTTGTCTGATAATAAGAGTTTTATAAAAAGGTTGAGTCGTTAAATTTGCTTACCCCTTAGCCACGAACTTTCTTATTTACAAACGGATACAAAGATATAACATTTGAAGGAAATATATGATATGTATTTACTGAAAAGCCACTTTCTAAGCAAATGGGTTTTTATTCAAAGGGCTTGTTGTGTGAATGAATTAGTAGTTCACACATTTTGAGGAATATAAAAGTACTTGTATGATTGCTCGCAATTCCAGACTGTCTGTATTTTTGAATTCCGGTTGATAGGTTTCAAAAAAAAGATTAACTTTGCCTTGATTAGAGATTGAATTGGTCTTGGAAAAAAAACACTAGCTAATAGAAGATAATTCCCTTTTGAAGGGTATGGGAGTAAATTATGAGTAAGATAACACTGGAAAATATGGAGTTCCACGCCTTTCACGGCTGCCTGGAACACGAACAAACACTTGGAAATACATTTTTGGTAAGTGTTGGAATGGAATTAGATACTTCCCTAGCAGGAAAAACGGATGAATTAGAACAAACGCTTAATTATCAATTGGTTTACGATGTGCTGAAACAAGAAATGGAAGTCCCTTCAAAACTGATTGAACATGTCGGACAACGGATATTGGATGCAATTTTAAATCAATTTTCTCAGATACAGGCATTGGAAGTAAAACTTTCGAAGCTTGCTCCACCGCTTGGCGGCAAAGTAGAAAAAGTATCAATCATTCTAAGCAAGAAACGATAAAATAGTATTTTTACACGAAATGACATATCTTACAGCTATTATATAACCATAAAAACATTCGATTTTTTACAAACTAATAGCAGATAAACCGGAACAATGACGTTCTGGTTTATCTGCTATTAGTTTTAGGATTAAGATACCTTTGGAGTTTGCCTATTTCTTAATAAAATTCATTGTATTTCCATTGTCTAGTTTTAGGAGATATAAGCCATTACTTAAATTCATAACATTGATATTTTCTGAACCCCAAACCACGCCATTCAATTTTTCAGTTCCTAACATATCAAAGATTTTATAATTCTCTTTTTTGCTAATACCTGAGATCTGTATAAAATCAGATGTTGGGTTTGGATATACATTCATAATTCCGGATTGTGATTCAATAATGGCTGTAGTCGTACCCCGCGTAACAGTCAACGTCCCATTTACAGGTATTATGCTATAATTTACGGCAGAACCCGTTGTAATTAAATAAATAGGGTATGTACCAGGTACCGCATCGGTCGTAGCAGGACAAGAAATACTAGGTTCTGCGGTTAAAACAGATTTGTTTTCACCATTCACAAAACCCTCGTATTTCAATCTGAAAACCGGGTTGGCCTGATATTGAACTCTTGAAGTATCAACGGCAGTGGCTTTAAGAGTTGCTTTTGTAATTTCGAAATTAGCAGAAACAAAAGTTAAAGCATAGTTACCGTTAGCGTGTAAAGTACCAAGTTGAATTGGATAAGTAAGAGCATTTTCACCAGCAGTCCTGGTCAATGACCCAGCAAACACATCGCCTGTTAATAATGCAGGGGTGGCAGTGTATGTGTAAGCTGAAGGATTGGCATCACCATACACTTTCTTTTGATTCGCAACAGGCGTTATTGTAATAGCTTTTGTTGTAATAGTTTGGTTAGGTACAATTGGTTGTGCTGATAATACATAGTTGGAAGCTAAACCTCCGTTAGTACCATCGGCAAGTGCATAACCAGTAGCTGTAACCACTTTAGAACTTCCTGCATAACCATCGGCAAAAGTACCTGTTCCTGCAGTAATACTCAGCGTTTCTGTGCCAACACCAGTACTCACCGCTCCACCGCTTAGGACAGCTGTTTTTGTGCCATCAAACTCTTTGGAAGCTGCTGTAACGCCGGTTATAGTCACGGCTTTGGCAGTGATACTCTGGTTGGCAACGGTAGGTTGTGCCGATAAAGTATAGTTGGAAGCCAATCCACCATTGGTTCCATCAGCCAATGCATATCCGGTGGCAGTGACGGCTTTTGTTCCTACATTTTTATCGGCAAAAGCTCCTGTACCGGCAGTGACTGCCAATGTTTCTGTACCTACACCGGTGGTTACTGCACCTCCGCCCAGGGTGGCAGTGGCTGTACCATCGTACTCTTTTGTAGCAGCTGATACACCTGTAATAGTAACCGATTTTGGATTAACTGTAAGTGTTTGACTTACCTGGGGTGCAGCAGTATAAAAAGTATTTCCTGCCTGATTGGCATAAATAGCACAACTTCCGGTTTTAAGAACAGTGACAGTAGCTCCGTTTGTACCTGTACAAGTAGCCACAGTTGGATCGGAACTGGTGAATGTGACTGGATTTCCCGAAGCTCCACCTGTGGCAGAAACTGTGAAAGGCGCATCGCCATAAGTATGTGCTGTAAGTGCATTAAATGTAATGGTTTGCGCTACTGCGGCTGCAGATACAGTTATGGTTGTCGACTTAGTGTCCTGAGCTTCAGTATTATACGGATTCATAGCCACTGCTTTTATAACAACCGTATTTGTTCCTGCAACAGCTCCATTGGCTGTAGTCAGATCAATATTAAAAGCAAATGACGTTGTTGCATTCGCAGCTGCAGTAAAATTATTCCAGTTTGCATTTGTAATGGTTGCTAAAGTACCATTAATATAAACTTGTATAAACTGCCAATACTTTCCTATAACAGCAGCCCATGGATTAATAATAGAACCACTAACCGTCATTGTACCACCCATAACAGTGTTGGTACAGGTAGGAGTAGCCAAAAATCTTAATCCCGTTGTCGTTGAGCTACTTTGCCTGATACTCATTGTCACGCTTCCTGTTTGCGTGTTATTACCAGCATATAATTTAATATAATAAGTACCCGTAGCTGGACAAGTAAAAAAAGTCCCATTATTTCCAGTACCTGTTGACAGATTTCCCCATCCATATCCACATACTACAGTTCCAGATGAATTTACAATATCATACATAATATCTAGTGTTCCTGTTTGTGAAGTAGAATAAATGCAATAGGAATAACCGGTAGTTGCAGAAAATTTATAATATTCTGTTTCACCTGCAGTAATTGTAGAACTGTAATTTGACCAGGTAATTGCTACTGCGTTAGCAATGGAGTTACCTCCGTCGGCAAAAGCCGTTTTATTCATCAATAGTAAAATTACTATTACGAATATTGTTTTGAAACTTGTAATTGCTTTTTTCATATTTATCTTGTTTTTTGTTTTTATGAGTTAATTTATTGTTGTATTTCTACTTTAGTAAAATAGAATTTTTAATTTGGTAAAGTAGAACTATTATAAATTTGATATTTCTAATATATTGTGATTCACTGCTTACAATATCACCTTGAAAGCTTTAGCACCCACTTTTACCAAGTATACTGCATGACCTAGTATATTGATTGTCATGCGGTCACCTTGAGCCTTACGACTTTGTATCCGTACGCCATTCAAGCTGTAAAGTTCCACGGTGGCACCATTGCTAAGTCCGTCAATCACAATTTCAGAGGCTGTGGTGAATACTTTCACCTTGCTACTTGTTTGTAATGCTAAAGCAGTTGTCACGCCCGTTTTAATAATATTTCCCGGGAAAGTTGAATACCAGGAAGTATTTGCTTTATAGGCCGTAACGGCATCAGCGGAAGGAACAAAAACATTTGCAATATTAGAGTTATTATTGAAAGTTAAAGCCGTAATAGTGAATGGGGTCACATCTAAACAATTAATTGCTATAAGATTCGAACAGTTAGAAATCGCATAGTCATTAATTGTAAAGGCACTAGGAATAACAGGAAAAGTAATCTTTGGTACCATACATTTATAAAAAGCCCAACAATTAATATTAGTAACAGTTGAAGGTATAGTAAAATCACCTAATTTAGCCATTGGATAACAAAGTAACTTAGTAAAATCTTTATTAAATAGCACTCCGTTCAAGGATGAAAAATTCGCATTGGTTGATTCTACATTAAAATCTGTGATATGAGTACAATTAAAAAAAGCCTTATATGTGGCTGGATTAGCTGTTTCAGCATCATAAATTATTCGAAGTTTAGCGGGGAAAGTCATGCTTGTAAGACTCGTGCAACCAGAAAATGCCTCACCCCCAATTGAGATAAGATTAGCGGGTAAAGGTATGCTTGTAAGTCCCGAGCAACCATAAAATGCATACTGGTCAATCCCGGTAAGATTATTAGGTAAATTGAGGGTTGTTAGGCTACTTTTATTACGAAATGATTTTGACGGCATATAATTAGCATTATAGGTACTTATGTTAGTATCGGGACCATCAGTACTACTTCCAGAATATGCAGCAATACTTGCTCCGCTCAAATCAAGAACGGCCAGCAAAGGCATGTTATCTCGCATGTACTTCACGTCGACGGCATTGATAGAACCTGTTACGGTGAGGTTCGTGACTGTGTTTAAAGAGGTCTCTCTGTATAAATTACCCGCCGTAGTGACGTTTACGGTTTTGGATACCTGTGCTGCTGCCACCATGCTGAACAGAGCAAGTGTAAAAAGAGATAATCGTTTTTTCATTTTTAATTGAATTAAATTATGGATACTTCTATTGAATTATAGCTTATATAAAAATAAAGTCTGAATAATTATCAACAAAATTAGATACTTGCTGACTTGATTTTTGGTAAAAACAAAAATAGCTTGCACAGATTTTCTGAAATCTGTGCAAGCTAAGTATGTTTGTGGTAATTTAAACTACAGGCCTATTGTCTATTTGCTACAACTTATTGCGAAAGCACTTGGGGTAATTCCTTCTAGTTCTTTAAAAACCCTGGAAAAGGTATTCCGATTGGGAAAACCCGACAAAAGACCAACAGCCTCTAAGGTTATCAGACTTGTTTTTTGATCCTGAATCAACCGTTTGGCATGTTCAACCCTGAAAACATTGCGGTAATCATTAAATGTCATTTCCATGTAACCGGTAAAGTAATAAGCTAAATGATGGGTGGGAATATTAAGGAGTACAGAAAGTTGTGGTAAGTTCAAATTCTTTTGAAGATAAAGCTGATGTTTATTCATACACTCATCTACTTTTTCGGTAATAAAGTGCATGTACTTTTCTTCATAAGCCGGAGCTTTGGAAGTCTTTGAGGTTTCGGAAATCTCGGAGATCTCAGAAATCAGAGCATCATTATCTGAATTTATCGGAGCTACGTCATGAGCAACAAATTCTTTAGTAGATATAATAGGTAATCCATAAAGAATCCGGGGAAATAAAATAGGGGATAAAATCAGTCCAATCAACCCGATTGATGTAGTAAAATTCAATACATTTATGGATAAAGCCATATAGCTAGTTGCGATATCAAAGCTACCAAACAAGAAAAATATATGACTAACAATCAGCACAAGTTGAAAACCCGATAACGTAATTAGCCAGCGACGAATAAATCTTTCACGTGTCTGACTATCAGTATTTCTGCTCGATTTAAACTGTTTGTAAAGCATAATACCCGAGGCAACAGAATATCCAAAAGCTAACACAGGACGACTCAAATAAACACCCGCAGGCGTAAACCAATCAGAAAGTATCGTAAAATGATATTGACCTATAAATCCAGGATCAGCTACTATGGATTTAGCAATGTCGACTTTAAAAGCATACGAAGTAAACATATAAGGTAAAGCTGCCAACAGATATACCAACATCGGTATAAAATGCAACATATCTTTCAGCTTCAAACGCGCATCGTCTGTCAATACACTGCGAATGTAAATATAGGAAAGTGGTCCCACTGCATACGTGGCAAACACAACATTTGCACAAAAAATAGTGATCCAAAATATAGATTTAGAAAACATCAGAACATATGCATTTATTCCATACAAGCAAACCAGTATAAAATAAATGCCTAGATAAATACTAGATGCAGAATTTCTGGCATTAAAATAAAGAAGAATAAGGGAAAGGAAAATTCCAAGAACTGAAATGTACAATAACATATTGTTTGTCAATAATATATAACTTGAGTACAAATGTAAATAATTTTCTGAAATTTATAATAATAAAAATGGCGATTATTTTGATTTCAGCGTTTTCAACACTTTTTTGTTATCTCATTTGTCATGGTATAATAATGTGAATATAGAAGTTGCCTTGACTTTTAAAAATATCCTGAAAATTTATCATTTATTAGTACTTGAACCGGGTCTTGCGAGTTTCAACTCGCCAATATATGTGAATACCGCGAGTTGGAACTCGCGTGACCCGAATAAAATCATTCTCAGAAAAAGTCAAGACGACCTCATCTTATAAAGTATCATTCAATATATGATAAGAATTGAATTTAGTGCTTTTTGTCATGTACAGAGAAATTATTTATACAAGCGCTCACGGAGTGCCTTAATCTCGTCGGAAGTCACGTAATCGTCATAATCCATTTGTTTATCGATAATGCCGTGTGGAGTGAGTTCAATGATACGGTTACAAACGGTTTGAATAAACTCCCGGTCGTGCGAAGCCATAAGTACATTGCCTTTGAAATTCACCAGGGTATTGTTAAATGCTTGAATTGATTCCAAATCTAAATGGTTAGCCGGAGAATCGAGCACCATCACATTAGCATTGCGAAGCATCATCCGGGATATCATGCAACGCATTTTTTCACCTCCCGATAGGACGCTGGCTTTTTTGTAAATTTCTTCTCCGGCAAAAAGCATTTTTCCCAGATAACCACGAATAAATCCTTCGGTGGTGTCATCGGAAAACTGACCAAGCCAATCAACTAATTTTAAATCGGTATTAAAAAATTCAGAATTATCAAGTGGCAGGTAAGCGTGTGTTATGGTAATTCCCCAGTTATAGGTTCCCTGGTGCTTCTTGTCGTGCTCGTTTATTATTTCGAAAAAAGCAGTCATAGCACGTGGATCGCGCGACAAGAAAACAATTTTGTCACTTTTTTCTACGTTGAAATTTACATCGTTGAAAAGTACTGTTCCGTCATCAAGCGTTTTACCCAGTCCTGCTATTTCGAGGACCATATTTCCGGGATCACGATCAGGAGTAAAAATAATACCGGGATATTTACGGGTTGAAGGCTGAATTTCATCGATATTAAGCTTTTCGAGCATTTTCTTCCGACTGGTAGCTTGTTTCGATTTAGCCACATTGGCACTGAACCTGCGAATAAATTCTTCCAGTTCTTTCTTTTTCTCTTCGGCTTTTTTATTCTGATTTTGTTGTTGACGCAATGCCAACTGGCTTGATTCGTACCAGAACGAATAATTTCCGGCAAATGACTGCACTTTCCCAAAATCAATATCCACCGTGTGAGTACTCACTGCATCGAGGAAGTGACGGTCGTGAGACACAACCAATACGGTATTTTCGTAATTAGCCAGATAATTTTCTAACCACATCACGGTATCCACATCTAAATCATTGGTAGGTTCATCGAGCAATAAATTGTCCGGTTTTCCAAACAAGGCACGTGCTAACAACACCCGCACTTTTTCCATACCGCTGAGTTCTTTCATCAACTGGTAGTGCAAATCTTCCTTGATTCCCAACCCACTCAACAGGGAAGCGGCATCACTTTCGGCATTCCAACCGTTCATTTGAGAGAATTTGTCTTCTAACTCAGAAGCCCTAAGTCCATCCGCATCCGTAAAATCTGCTTTCAGATAAATGGCATCTTTCTCATCCTTTATTCTCCAAAGTACGTCATGACCCATCATGACTGTATCAATAACCGTAAATTCATCAAATTCAAAGTGATCTTGCTTTAATACTGAGAGTCGTTCACCGGGACCAAACTGAATAGTTCCACGTGTTGCGTCTAAATCACCGCTTAACATGCGGATAAGAGTTGATTTACCGGCACCATTGGCACCGATAACACCGTAGCAATTGCCTGCGGTAAATTTAAGGTTTACGTCGGAAAATAAAACACGTTTGCCAAATTGAATGGCTAAATTCGAAACTGTAATCATAATTAAAGAAGGCCCCTAAATCCCCCAAGAGGGACTTGAAGATATTTTTATTTTTATTAAATACTTGAAAATCTGATTAAAACCATATATATCATAAACAAGAATAGAACTTATCTGAATTACAGATTTGTTCTATTCATTTTTAATTTGGGATTTAAGTCCCCCTTGGGGGATTTAAGGACTACTATTTATTTGATAATTCCCAGTTTACGGGCATCGCGTGATATTTTTTCAATTGATTCGTCAATCTGATCAAAAGTATGTGTTGCCATCAAAGAGTAACGAATCAGCGAATCTTCGGAAGGTACGGCAGGCGAAACAACCGGATTCACAAATACACCGTCATCCATCAACATTTTAGTAATCTGGAAGGTTTTCATGTTGTCGCGAACATAAAGCGGAATAATAGGCGTTTGTGTATGGCCGATTTCAAATCCTGCTTTCAGAAAACCTTCTTTGGCACGGTTTGTATTAGCCCACAATTGATCTTTTCTCCAGGGTTCTTCAGCCATAACATCCAATGCAGCTAACACACAACCGGTTGAAGCAGGCGTAATAGATGCACTAAAAATAAGTGTGCGTGAATTATGTTTCAGGTAATTGATAATATTTTCATCAGCAGCCACAAAACCACCAATGGTTCCGAGTGATTTGCTAAAAGTTCCCATGATCAGGTCCACATCATTCGAAACACCGAAATGTTCACAAACTCCTGCACCCGTTTTTCCGAAAACGCCTAATGAATGGGCTTCGTCAACATAAATAGAAGCATTATATTTTTTTGAAAGTGCTACAATTTCAGGAAGCTTAACCACATCACCTTCCATACTGAAAACTCCATCAACCACGATAAGTTTCAATTTGTCCGGCTCGCATTTTTTAAGAAGCTTTTCCAATGCATCCATATCATTGTGACGATATTTCAATTGTTTGGAAAATGACAATCTTTTGCCTTCAATAATGGAAGCATGATCCAATTCATCAAAAATAAGGTAATCTTCGCGACCGGTAACACAAGGTACAACACCCGAATTTACGGTAAAACCTGTAGCATAAACTAATGCGGCTTCTTTGTGAACCAGTTTGGCCAAACGTTCTTCCAGTTCAATATGAATATCCAGGGTGCCATTTAAAAAACGTGATCCGGCACAACCTGTGCCATATTTTTCAATCGCTTTAATTGATGCTTCTTTCAAACGAGGGTGATTGGTAAGTCCCAGATAGCTGTTAGAACCAAACATTAATACCCTTTTGCCATTAATTGTAACAACTGTATCCTGATCGGATTCGATTGGGCGGAAATAAGGATAAACACCCATTGCTTTTACTTTCTGGGGTGCATCGAATTGTCCCAGCACATCACTTAATAGACTCATAAATTTTTGTGTGTTTGTAAATAAAACGGCTGCAAAGATACAAATAAAATCCCTAAACCAAGCATTTTTTTTGTATCTTAACTGATAATTGAATACCTTTGTACCTTGAAAATCACTATAAATCAGCCCGTGAACAAGCAATTAGATTTTAAATTATTACCCGCTTTGGCTAGCAAATCAGAACCTGACTGGAAGCGTTTTTTTTCTAAAAATAAAAAAAAGCTTGAAAGCATGGACTTGCAGATTCACGCTATGCACCATAAAATTTCGAACCAAACCGATTGTTTGCTCTGTGCCAATTGCTGTCGCTCATTAGGTCCACGTATTACCGATAAGGATGTGGAGAAAATGGCTAAAGCACTAAGAATGAAACCGGTTGATGTTATTTCAAAATATCTTCGGGTTGATGAAGACAATGAGTTGGTTTTTCAATCAATGCCCTGTCCGTTTCTGGGGGAGGATAATTATTGCAGTATCTACGAAAATCGCCCAAAAGCCTGTCGTGAATATCCACATACCGACCGGAAACGTTTTTTCCAACTTTACAATTTGTCAATTAAGAATGCCTACACTTGTCCGATAGTCTATGAAGTGTTGCAAGAAATAATAAAAACAAACCCATAAGTCCAACATGGGGAACTTGGGTTTGTTTATTACAAATATTTTAACACCACTTCCAGTCGGGTTTAATGCTTAAGGGTCTATTCTATCGGAATAGTTCTTTTAATTCGTTGATCCAACGAAGTAAGTGTTTCCGTTGTTGCCACACCTGAAATTTCCTGAATTTTTCCGTTCAACAATTCCATCAAATGCTCGTCGTTTTTAGCATAAAGTTTTATCAAAATGGTGTACGAGCCAAGCGTGTACTGCGATTCAACAATTTCCGGAATTTTTTCCAGTTCCTTTACTACTTCCTTGTACATAGAGCCACGCTCCAGGGTGATACCAATGTAGGCACACATTTGGAAACCCAGCATTTTGGGGTTTACCGTGTAGCCCGAACCGGTAATTACGTCGATATCAATTAAGCGTTGAACACGTTGGTGAATGGCAGCACGTGACACACCACATAATTCGGCCACATCCTTAAAGGGCATACGCGCATTCTGAGTAATAATCTGCAAAATCTTGCGGTCTAACTGATCTATTTTTTCCATAATACCTTGATTTGTGTTTATCATTAAGGCAGCAAAATTACATAATATAAATGGAAATTGAAAGATATTTATATTTATTGTTGAATAAACATGAATAATCGATAGATATTTGGTTATTTAGCTTCGCTTTTTGACAAAATAAAAGCCGGAGTGATTTTCACTCCGGCTTTTATTTATTTATAGAACAAAAACTATCGTCTCTGTTGTTGCATTTGTTGTTGAACCTGTTGCATTTGCTCTGGAGTCAACTGTTGTTGTGCAGCTTGTTTTTCAATTGAAATCAATTCCACTTCGAAAATCAAGGCCGAGAAAGGTTTAATTTTACCACGATCGGCTGAAGCATAAGCCAGTTCCTGAGGAATATACAATTTGTATTTTGAACCTACGGGCATTAGTTTTAATGCTTCTGTCCAACCTTTAATTACCTGATTAGCCTGGAATACGATTGGGTCTTTGCCTGTATTGCTATCAAACTCAGTACCGTCAATCAAGGTCCCCTTGTAGTTTACTTTTACTTTGTCGTTATCGGTTGGGAGTGCACCGTTTCCTTTTTTAACCACTTCGTATTGAAGTCCACTTGCAGTAGTTACAACACCCGGTTTTTTAGCGTTTTCTTCTAAGAATTTTACACCGGCAGTTTTGTTAGCACCATACAATTTCTCCATTTTTTTAGCTTGTAAACCGCTCATGGTTTTTTGAAGATATTCCTGAGCCGTTTTAGCATCCATCTGTACTTTAGAGCCTCTCAAACCGTTTACCAATCCTTGTTTAATCAGTTTGATATCCACTTTCAACGAAGAATCGCCCATTAAACCGGTTTTCTTTTGTTCTTTCAAAGCAGTACCAATTTTAGTTCCCAGGTCAGTCAGTTCAGTATTTTCTTTTTCTACTTTACCTTTCATTCCTTCGGTTACACCTTCCATCAGAGATTTAATTGCTTTTTGAGCAGAATCACCTTTGATATAGTAGTTTTTCACACCGTCGCCATTGGCAAGACCAAAAGCATAGTTCAAGCTATCAAGCTGAGTTTTCAATGTAGGCATACTTGTTTTGTTGCTGTTGCATGAAGTAAACGCTACTGCGGCTACCAAAACCACCGCCATAATTATACTAAGTTTTTTCATTTTTCTTTTTATTATATATTAGTTGAACTATTATCTAACTGGTTGTGGAGCTTGTTGTGGAGCTGAAGGCTGAGCCGGAGCTTGTTGTGGCATTGGCATTTTTTGTTGTTGCATTTTCATCATGGTTTTCTGAATAAATTCCTGAGCCTGTTTTGCTGTCATTCCTTTGTCATAACCATTCAATGCATTTACCAATCCTTGTTTTACCAATTTTTCATTGAATTTAAGGGTTGAGTCACCCATTAAGCCTTTGGCTTTTTGTTGTTTCAATGAATTTCCGATTTCAAGACCTAATTTGTACATTTCACCTTTGTTGGCACCGGTTGAGTAAGCTTTATCCAGCGCTTTCATAAGGGCAATGATGGGTTTGCTTGATGAATCGGTTTTCATGTAATAATTCTTGATACCATCACCATTGGCTAAACCAAGTGTGTAGTTCAAACTGTCGTTCTGAGTTTTCAGAGTTGCTGTTTTTGCTTCGTATTTGTTGCACGAGGCAAGCATAAAAATGGCAACCAAAGCTACCAACGAGAAAATACTTTGTTTTTTCATTTGATTTTCAATTTATAAATTTCTATTTTTTATTGTAATGAAATTATTTCTTTGATTTTTTTGAGCCTTTTACTGCTTTCGGTTGGGCTACTTCTTTCACTTCAACTTTAGGAATAATTTGTTTTAGTGGTTTAATATCCAATAATTCAACTTCGAAAATAAGGGTGGCATAAGCCGGAATCGGACTGCCCTGAGGTGCTTGAGTACCATAACCCAAATCGTAAGGAATAAAGAATTTATATTTAGAACCAACTGACATCAATTGCACGCCTTCAGTCCAGCCTTTTATTACCTGATTTAATGGGAATGAAACCGGCTCGCCACGATCAACAGAGCTATCAAATTTTGTGCCATCAAGCAAAGTTCCTGTATAATGTACTTTTACCGTATCCGTTGCAGCTGGTTTAGGACCATCTTTGGCAACCAGAACCTGATATTGCAATCCGCTTGCAGTAGTTGTTACGCCTGCTTTTGTTTTGTTTTCAGCTAAAAATTTTTCGCCTGCTCCCTTTTTCAGTTCTACATCTTTAGCCTGTGCTTTAGAAATGTAGTTTTTAAAGATTTCGGTTGCTACTTCTGGTTTCATTAAAGCTGAATCGCCTTTCATTGCAGTAGTAAAACCTTTAATAATCAAATCGATCGTTGATTTTCCACCGGGAATGCCTTTCAGATTTTTGGCAAAATCTGTTCCAACATTAATCCCCAAAGCATAACTCATAGAATCAACATCATTGTTAAACACTTTTACAGGTGCTATTACTGCATCTGCTTTTTTTGCTTTAGCTTTAAATAACTGTGCATCAGCCGAAGCAAACACCATGCTCACAGCTGCAAGAATTAAAATTGTCTTTTTCATTGTTTTGTATAATTGATTTTTTATATTTTACTTACTGTTTACCGTTTATTGCTTACCGTTTATAAACTAAACTATCTCCAATAATTCTACTTCAAATATCAAAGTCGAATGTGGTACGATAGACTGACCTGCACCCTGAGCACCATAAGCCAGTTCGGAAGGAATAAATAATCTCCATTTCGAACCTACCGGCATCAATTGTAAAGCTTCCACCCAACCACTGATAACCTGAGTTACACCAAATGTGGCAGGCTCTCCGCGGTTAACAGAACTGTCGAATACCGTTCCGTCGAGTAACGAACCGTGATAATGTACTTTTACTGAGTCCGAAGATTTTGGTTTTGCCCCTGCTCCTTCTGTTATTACTTCGTATTGCAAACCGCTTGCAAGGCTAAGCACTTCAGGGCGTTTAGCGTTTTCGGCTAAAAAAGCTTTTCCATGACTCAGGGCTATTTCAGCTACTTTGGATTGCAATTCCTGAAAAAAATCATTGATAACTGTTTGAGCATCCTCATAACTTATTTCAGGAGCATTTTGTTCCATCACATCCTGAATTCCTTTTGCAAACTTAGCATAATTTAATGCTGTAACTCCACTGTTTAACAGGTTATTTCCCAAACTTAAACCCAACGCATAACTAACTTTATCCATAAAATTAAAAGACCCCTAACCCCTAAAGGGGAATTAAATTACAATTATATTATTTTGGAAAACTAATAAAATTCCCCTTTAGGGGTTAGGGGTTAATTAGAATTTCGCAAAAAACGTTGCAAAGATAGCTGATTTGTTGAAAAATAGCGTGTTAATAATTCAAAATTATCGGGAAGATACCACAATTGGAAGTTTTTGCTGTTTTCTGGAGCCGGTTTGCGGATTAAACATTTCAAAATAAAGCACATAAACACCCACATTAGCGTTCTTTCCTGCATCGGTTTTACCATCCCATGTCAAGAAACCATCATTTGCCAATAATACATTAGCTGCTAACTGATACACTTTAACGCCTACTGCATTGAAAATAATGGCATTAGCTACATATCCGTTTGCATCTGTGTGATAGTGGATTAGGCAGACATCGTCCACTCCATCATTATCGGGCGAAAAGGCTTCGGGATCTGTCCAAACAAATTTCGGATCTTTAGCCAGCACTTCAATTTCTCTGTATTGAGAATTTTTATAGCCCGGCGTTCCGTAGTTTACTTCCGAGGCAGCCGAATGCCAGGAGTTTTTATCCTGAGTGGGTAAAGCAGGGTTAATCCGCTCCAAAGCAACTCCTTTCGGATTCTTAACCAACACATGATGCCAGTTAGCATTGTAAGTCAGCTCGTCATAAATCGTATCTTTTCCTGCATTACAAAGTACCAGCGTGGAACTTTCATTATTCAGGGTACTACAATCGGTACTGATAATATTGCTTTCCGAAGGACAATGGTGATACGTCCTCACCTTTTCCGCATCCGATGTCAGTGCGAGATAGCTGCCTGGCAAAAGCTTGGTTTGAAGAAGTATTTTATTTCCGGTATTGAAGGTTCCATCGGTTTTTCGGGTGGTAAATACCAGACCCGAGACATCAATCAATTTATCCGACCGGTTGTAAATCTCTATATATTCAGCCGAACTATCCGGATTCTCAAACATCACTTCATTGAAAATTAAATCTCCCTGAACGATAGGTTCTGAAATTCCAATGCTACGGTTCGTTTCAGCTAACTGATTTCCGGCTAAATCAGTTAGTCCCGTAACCTGCAGATTATATAACTTTCCCCGTTCAAAATCAGAACCAAAATTCAAAACTATCGACTTCAAGTCAGTTGAAACGGCTTGTGAAGTAGGGCTTCCCAGTCCCTGGTATAAACTAAATGCAGCCTTTGAATAATCCATTGCTTCCGAAAAACCCAAATTCAATTGATTGGGTTGAATCAAGGTGAACGATGTCCATATCGGAGCATCTTTGTCGGGAGCTTTTATT
The DNA here is from genome assembly GCA_037144275.1 of Paludibacter sp. Taxonomy (GTDB): domain Bacteria; phylum Bacteroidota; class Bacteroidia; order Bacteroidales; family Paludibacteraceae; genus Paludibacter. Next base: position 22,165 of record JBAWXD010000011.1, read on the forward strand.
CCGGTTACCAAAATGTCATCAAAATAATAATCCGAACCGGTGGTCGATGAGTTGACATACAGTAATCCGAAATAACTGCTCTTTTTTACTATAGTATTCTGGACTGCTCCTTCCGACACATAATCTGTTTCAGAAGCTAATTTGCTGTATAATTTGAAATTACCCTGTGTATCGCGTGTGACTTTTATCTTCAGTTCACACGGACTGCGGTCGGTTCGTTTATCTGTACCGTCAATAATCTTGGTTTTCTTTGTTCCTTCCTGAAGCCAGAGCGAAACATCGTCCTGTGTATCTCCAATTTTCACAAAGTAGCCATTCCAACCCAAACTTAAATCATTATTATCAGAAGCTATATAAACCGCCGCATAATTAGCAGATGAAGGATTATAATTAATTTTCACCCAACATTCCCAAACCGCATCGTCAAAAGCTTCGGAGGAAGTAAACAAATAGGAGGTCGAAGCCGTTGTAACTTGTGACTGTAATTGTAAAGCAGTATTGACTGAAAAATTGGCCGTTGTACCTGTCCAAATTGGGTTATTTATAAAGTTTCCATCCAGAAAACTTTCATTCACCTGACCGAAACAAAAAAATGGCATAAAAAACAGGAAAATCAAAGCCGATTTATTCATTGTCGTTGCTAAATATATAAAAATGAATTACTTTTGCAGCCAATTTACCCCTAGCCCCTAAAGGGGAAATATAGCTTAGCATCTATTATTTGAGTACAAAAATATAAAATTTTTGAGAAAGCCATTAACATAACTATTACTTTTTCAAAAAAAAAAATAAACAACACTAATTTTAAACCACACCCTTGCTCCCCATTAGGGGTCGGGGGTCATTTTTTATCACAATGAGAGTAGCAATTGTAGGTGCCAGTGGCGCCGTAGGCCAGGAATTTTTGCGTGTGTTGGCCGAACGCAATTTCCCATTGACAGAGCTGAGCCTTTTTGGTTCGTCGCGCAGTGCGGGTAGTGTATATGAGTTCAAGGGTGAGAAACTCACCGTCAAAGAGCTTAAACACGGCGACGATTTTAAACCATTCGATTTAGTATTCACCTCTGCTGGTGCCAGTATATCCAAAGAATTTGCCGAAGATATTACCAAATTCGGTGCTGTTATGATCGATAATTCATCGGCTTTCCGCATGGATACCGATATTCCGCTGGTTGTGCCTGAAGTAAATGCAGCCGACGCCAAAGATCGTCCACGCGGAATTATCGCCAATCCAAACTGTACCACCATTCAAATGGTAGTAGCATTGAAAGCCATTGAGAACCTGTCGCATATCAAACGTGTTCATGTATCTACCTATCAGGCAGCTTCGGGTGCAGGTGCTGCTGCTATGGACGAACTGGAACAACAATATCGTCAGATTATGGAAGGTCAGGAAGTAGTTGTAAGCAAATTTGCTTATCAGCTGGCTTATAACCTGATTCCGCAGGTGGATGTATTTACCGACAACGGTTATACCAAGGAAGAAATGAAAATGTACCACGAAACCCGTAAAATCATGCATTCCGATGTGGAAGTAAGTGCGATGTGTGTTCGTGTCCCCGCTTTGAGAGCTCATTCCGAAAGCGTTTGGTTGGAAACTGAACGTCCGGTAAGTATAGAGGAAGCCCGTGCTGCTTTTGCAGTTGCACCGGGAGTGGAAATGATTGACAATCCGGCCGAAAAGAAATACCCCATGCCACTGTTCCTTTCAGGAAAAGATCCTGTTCACGTGGGTCGCTTGCGTAAAGATATTTCGAATCCAAACGGACTGACATTCTGGTGCGTAAGCGATCAGATTAAAAAAGGTGCTGCGCTGAATGCAGTTCAGATTGCCGAATACCTTATTGCCGAAGGCGATATCAAATAATTGAGTATTTATTCAGATACTATTTAGCACTTAAAACCCCTGATTTCGAGATTCGAAATCAGGGGTTTTTAATCTTTTCACCTCTCCTAAAGGAGTGGGGTCAGGAGTGAAGGTGTTATATTGTTTTCGTAACCTTTTCGGTCAGCACCATAAAATAGCGGGCAAAATTCTCATCCTTCATATGTTCAATCAACTCATGTTGCCACACTTTAGCTTCTTCAGATAGTGCTACCAGCTTCTTGTTGTTTTCAGGATGGTCACGGTCTGTCACCTGAAACTTAGCCATGGCATGAAATTCTTTCAGCCATTTCTCATACTTGTTGGCAAACACCCGCTGCTCCTTAGTTAGGCTAAAGCTATCCTTTTTCTCGCTAATTAATTTCGCAACACCATTTACACCGGTAGCCGAAAGCGCAGCACCGCCTGCAATTAATCCCAGTTTCTTCAGAAAATCCCGACGATTCGATTCGTATCCGTCCATATTTTTTTGTGGTTATTTGTAGTTCTACTACAGTCGTTCAAAATAAATTCTAAATTATACAATACATTTTACCCCATTATTGTTCATTCACAGATGAATTATCGGGCAAAAAAAATGTATTTTAGTATTCTACACGGGTTGTACACTATGCCCCCTCCTTTTCAAGACAGAATTTAAAATTCAATCGGCTAATTCAGGTTTGTAACCTAATGTTCTCTTATTATTGGCTATTGTTGATAAAATTAAATGAATATCCGCTTGAATACCAAAACAATGAAAGTTAAGATATCAGGGCTACGCCCCTGAATATCAATTTTGAAATCATTTTTCTACAAAGATATCACAGCTCCGCTGCTTAAAAGGGGCGTTAGCCCTACTATCTTTGTAGCATATTATTCAGAAGAGTATAAAAGGAGCGTAGCTCTGACATCTTTATAGTTGAAAATTAGCAGAATATAACCCACCAATAGTGAGATTTTTAAAAAAGTATTTTGCATTAAACCAAAAAAAATATTTAGGTATTTAAGCGGATACTCGTTTAAAATCAAAAAACGTTACGGTCACTTTTCGCGGTTGAGTACAAAAAGCAAGGAAGAAGCTAAATCTGTTTAATGGCCTCTTTAACAGTCATTTTTACGTTGATGTTTCTGGATGTTGCCAGTTGATTACAAACAGTGATAATCCCATTATCAAGCATGTCCTGCCCGTTGAAAATCTCTGCACTCATGCAGTCGACCGTGCAGGCAAGGATTCCTGCATCACTCAGGGTGTCAAGACTTTGTATTCCCGCATTGTTTTTACCGATTCCGGCATCATTAAAAAACACAGCTTTCAACTGATGTTTCTGCGCATATTCTCCTGCGCTTACACCGCCGTGCGAGCCGCATACAACTATATCTCCGGAATTGCTATCGGTTAAGAAGGTAATACTGTCAGCTACGGTGATGCTCACTCCATCAATTTGTGTTTGGAATTGTTTTTTCAGGTCAACCTTGCTGGTGCTGCCTTTCTTTTCGTTAGTAAGAGATTCGAAATTCTTATTTTCTTGAGTCGGAGAAGTAGGAGCGATGGTATTTATTATTCTGGCAACGGCTTCCTGTAGTGAATCACCGGGTTGGATACCTGCTTTTTCGGCTAAGGTATTGGTATGACTTATAATTCCGCTCTCCCATGTATCGCGGGCTACACCAATCTCAGCGCTATAGTTATCTACCGCACAGGCCAGAATATGTGCAGCCTCGTAGTGTGCCAATCCACTGATTCCTGCCTGATTTTTACCTATACCGGCATTGTTGAGGAAAACAGCTTTAACATGACCGGTTTTCAGCTTTCGCGCAAAAGTACCATTGTCACCACAATGCGATGCGCAGACAAGAATAGGACTTGTATTGTCGGGTTGCAAATCACCTAAACTATCGAGGAGTATTACAGATTCAGGTAATTCCATTTTTTTTGCTGTGCTATATTAAAGAATTTAAACACAAAGACACAGAGACACAAAAATAAAAAACTTAATATAATGATTTGTGTCTTTGTGTCTCCGTGTTTAGTTTAAAGGAACGAATGAACGGGCAATCGATATTCCCTTTTCGTAGGCTTTTATATTTCCTGCAACGAACTTTTCAGGAACGCTTTCGCGTACTATTTGAATCATTTCGTCGTGCGAATAGCCTCTGAATTCAGCATAGATGGCAAGCATAACGATATTCATCATTTTGCTGATATCAAAATCCGAACTTTTGTTTTCTTCGGGATCAATAATATATGTCTTCAGTCCAGACCGCTTTATCAGTTCCGTTTTTGATTCAGGCATATCTTTTTCCAGTTTGGTGTTTACGCTGGAAGTGGATAGCTCAAAAGTGCTTGAGAATACGATGCCATCCTCTTTCAGGCAATGCAAATACCGCAGTGTTTCCGTTTGTTCGAAAGATAACAGGTAATCCACATCACCTGCTTTGATAAAAGGCGATAATACCGGCTTGGTTGAATAGCGGAAATGACTTTCGACTCCTCCACCACGTTGTCCCAACCCAATTACATCCGAAATTTTCAACTCATAACCAAGTTTCATGTAATACTTGCTTAAGAGGTTGCTGAAAAGGAGAATTCCTTGTCCTCCAACGCCAGCTATGATAATATTTTTTCCTGTATCCTGCATTTTTATGATTTTATAGCGTCAAACTTACAAGCCGTAGAACATAATCCACAGCCCACACAAAGATCCTCGTTAATAACTATTTCAACTTTTCCGTCGGTTGCTTTTTTACTTTCAATGGCTAAACAACCTATTTTGATACATTTCCGGCATTGCGTACAAAGTTCCTGATCAATAGAGTAAACGTCACTTTTAGGCAGCTTAAATTTAGTTACACAGGGTTTTTCTACAATAACCACCGAATTTGTATTTGATTTTACTGCATTCAGAATAGCATTTTCCAGGTTTTCAAACTCGTAGGCATCCACGGTTACAATATCTTTTACACCAATGGCTTCGCACACTTTGGCAATTTCCAGTTTATTCTCCGGTTTATAATTAAACCCAAACTCACTGGAAGCCACATGCTGACCGCCAGTCATTGCCAGACAACTGTTGTCGACAATAATCGTGGTTGACTGACTGTCGTTGAAAATCAGATTCATCAGCCCGTTTATTCCGGTTGCCCAAAAGCCCCCATCGCCAATCATGGCCACAAATTTTTCTTTGTGATCTTTAGCTACATTGTAACCATGAGCCAGTGCAATGCTCGACCCCATACATTTCTGAAGTTGATAAGATTCCATGTGCGGAAAGCAGCCAATCAAACCACAGGTAACATCGGCAGCCCCTTTGATTTTATGTTTTCGTAAAATTTGGGAGATAAAGAGGTGAGAACATCCTGCACAACTAACCGGCAGTCGGAAAGGAATACCTTCCATAAGCGTTCTTTTGGGTGCGTCCGGAACGAGTTTTTCCTCTATAATATCCGGCGTAAAACGCATCATTTCGGGGAATTTAGGGAATAATTCTTTTCCTATAACCGCAATTCCCAAATCCTTGATATTTTTTTCCATAATATCATGACCATCTTCAATCACATAAAGCTTCTCTACGTGAGCGGCCAGTTCCCGAATCAGCTTTTCAGGTAACGGCATAACCATACCCACCTTTAAAATAGACGCATCGGGCAACACCTCTTTGGTGTAAAAGTAAGGAGTTCCTGCGGTAATTACCCCTATCTTTTTACCATTCAATTCCAGTCTATTAATATCGAAATCGTTACTGTCAGCAGCCAGGCGACGCATATGTGCCGGAAAATCATTAAAGCATTTGGTCAGCTTGGGATGCTCCGAGCCTTTGGCATTCATCATCATGGTGGTCATAATAACCTTACTGAAACTCACCGGATAGTTAACCCTGCATTTTGCTTCGTAGGTATAGCTTTCGTCAAAAACAACAGCACTGGTTGTTTTGCATATTACGGATGTAATTTTTAGTATAACCGGAGTACTGTATTCTTCGCTGATTTCGAATGCTTTAACCATCAAATCTTTAGCCTCCTGACTGTCGCTGGGCTCTAATACCGGGATATTAAACATATTACCGTAATGACGAACATCGTTATAGTCATCACCCGCAATACGGCCTACATCATCGCCAACCACCAATACCAAACCGCCATTAATCTGACTGCCGGCGGCTCCACCCAATGCATCGGCTGCCACATGTAAACCCACGGTTTTCATTACGGCAAAGCTCCGATAGCCTGCAAATGAAGCTCCAATGGCTACTTCCAGACCCACTTTCTCGTTGGTGGACCATTCACAATAGATATCCGGATAACTGTGTTTGGTATAATCCATAACTTCGGTGGAAGGGGTACCCGGGAAACCGGAAGCAACTTTTACGCCTGCTTCAAAGGCACCTCTGGCAACGGCTTCGTTACCATTCATCATTTTCAGTGTGCTAATCTTATTCTCGTTCTTCATGTAAAAAAATGACATCTATCTATGATGTGTGTTTTTATTTAGCTTTATGATAATTAGGCACAAAAATACTAGATTTTTGTTACATTCCAAAATCAAATGGTAATTTAATCAAAGAAATCGTAACATTATTGACTTGAAATCAAGAAGAAAATTTACAACAGCGTTTAGGCCAAAGTCGTCGTTGAAGTCCTAAAAGTGAAGTTAGGTAGGGATGAATCGGGTAAGAAATATTGTTTTTGCTGCCGCACGAATTATATCCGTGTGGCTTTTTATTAAACTTCATAGCACGAGATGAAATATGGCTGCAAATTTCAAGCTTGCTACAAACTTCATTAATTGTATACAACCCCGCATCCCAGGCTCTTCCCTTTTTAAGGGAAGTACCCCTAGGGGGTAGGGTTTCTTATTTTCGCCTACAAATTTTCAATGTATATTTTTATTTTCCAGGGTAGTATGAAAGCTTATCTACTGAATTTATCTACAAAAAAAAGAGAACAGGCTTTGGGCGTGTTCTCTTGTGTTTGTTTATTTGCGTTACTTTTCAAATTGATTTATTTCTACAATCCATTTATTCAGGTATTTATCAAAAATAAACCGGATACCTAGTTTTTCTTCCCAGTCTTTTTGCCCCCAAAAATCAGTTTTCACCTGCTTTCTGTTCAGCATAGCGACAAACCAATCTATTAGCCTGGCTTTGATATCTGAATGAACCTCCAGAGGATACAAATTATGTATTGGATATCTGACGGCAAGCATGTTAAAGGCTGTATTAAAATCGTTATAAACGATTGTTTTATTTACATCCAACCCTTCACCGGTAGGATCAAACTCGTTATGATGGTAAATATACTGATATTTTCTACCCACCTTTTCGCGATAAATATCTATACAGCCACCTTCACCGCCAATACTGAAAACTGTTTCTTCCATAGCTTTGTTTTTTTTATTTCTGTTTTTTCCTCACTTCCAGCCTGGCTTTGGTCATGCGTTCACTGAGCCCGCCTTCGTTTAGAAAATCCTGTTCCAGTTTTTTTAGCTGTTTAGCCAGCAGGTATATAGTTACGTTTGTAAGGCTATAGAGCACATTGGCAGCTACTTCCGGGTTATCGCTTTCTATACCTTTTTGGAAAGTTTCGTACGTTTGATTGGGTGTGCGGAGTTTTTTACTCAACTCGGCATAATAAGGGTGTTTTTTATCCCAAAAAGTAAGCCTGCGAACGTTTATAAAATTGAGGTAATCCTTCCTGAGTTCATCCAGCGAGCAACGAGCCACATTAGTCAGAAAAATCTCTGTCTTTTTGGAAGTGCCTGAAGCCATACTGCCCTCAAGTATATTCTGCTGACCCGACCTCGCGGCCTGAACCATTTGGTCGTAGGTGCGGTCGAACTTACTAACCCATTTCTCACAAAACCGGTTTGTTCCCAGAAAGATAATGTCTGCTTTCTGATAGGTTATCAGTTTTTCATATCCTCCATGCTTGGGAATAAAACCATCTTCGTTGTACTGCATGTCCATGGTCTGACATTTTTTATTGTTTGTTTTTGTATTTCGGGTGACTTTGGGGACACTTCCGACAATTTTGCAGAGTTCAACGAGGTCGCAAAGGTCGCCGATGTCCCCTGACAAGCTAAATTACCACAACCCCCATCAATTCTCTCAGAGAAACTGCAAAAGGTAAAGCGGAGTTTTGTTCTCCCAGATAGCCTTAAAGCTGTGTAATATCTCATCGGCTTATTTTTCAAATATCATATCCATATGATATTGTAGAAATTCTTTCTTGGGGAGATATTTTTGTGGCAAAATCATTTTATTATTCTCCAATGCCTGAAAGTATTTGTGATAATAATTTGCAGTTGATTTTTGTTTTAAATAAGAAGAAAATATTACTTCATATTTTTCATTAATGCCTATTAAACCTTTGTCATAAGCTCTATCATAAAGAGCTGATAAACAAATTCCATTCTCAGGATTCAATCTTTCTGTTTCGTTATGAGACCATGGAATGATATGACTTGCAAAAAGCAACTCAGGAATATCAATACCAGATATAGCACACTTTCCTGAATAATTTGATAAAACTATTCTTCTAAATACATTTTGATTTACCCTGGTTTTTACCTCTCTAAGTTTGGTTTCACCTTTCAAATCATTCAAATCATTCAGAATTTCATCATATTTGGATTCAATAGTGTTTTGTTCTTTTTCAGCCAAAATCTTTTCGCTTTCAAAAAGTAAGTTATCTCTATTGTCTATAAATTCATTCCATATCGGTTGACAAATAGAAATACCACCAGTTAAACCTTTTACACCTCTTTCTTGATGGAATGGATCTAGACTTGCAAAATTACCAAGCCGCATTGCAACTGCACTAGGAGTACGACTAATGATTTTTGCTATATAAATCACATCGGGATTATTATGATGCATTTTTCCAAAAGGCAATCGAAGATATAACGCAAAAACAAGTATCAATTCATCTTTTGACCAATTCTTTCTTTCCATAGTCATTGACTTTAAATCTTAATTTTCAAACCCCAAAACTACAAATTCATTTTCACATTTACAATATATATTAAATCATTTTTGGAGAAGGTTTGCAAATCTCTTAATTTGTTGACTATAAATCAAAGATTATAAGTCACGTTTAGTTATAAATTTCTAAAGTTATTAACAACAAAAAACTCCCACCCATACTTAAACGGGAAGGAGCTCTTGTTCCCCCTCTCCATTTGGAGAGGGGGTTAGGGGGTGAGGTCTATTCTACCATAAAAATCTTAGCCTTTATTTTCATCCAGTTGCCTTTTTTGGATGTGTGTTCCACACGGCAGAAGAAAGCCTTACCGGCATCCATCAGGCGCGAGATTACTTCGTTGTGTTCCATAGGCACCCAGCCCACGCGTGTGCTGTTGAAGTAAATACCTATAGCCAGTTTGTCGTGCTCATTTTGGGGTTGGCGTATCATTTTTAGTACGGTGTCGGGCAGTAATTGTGGTTCGATTGTATCCATTTCGGTACAAAAAGTAGTACCTGCCACTACTATATCCAGCAGGTATATCTCGCGGCTAAAGGGAGCAAGAGCATCTACGCCACCACTGCCTATGAGTGCCAGTAATTCTGGTGTCAGTTTAACAATTCCGGTTTCCATTCTTCCAACAATTTAAGGTAATCATTATACTTATTCTTTTCGGCAGTAAGTTCTTCAATCTCTGCATCCAGTTGCGCACGTTCAGCGTCTACCCAGCCCTCATCGGCCAGTTTTTCGCGGAAAGTGAACGGGAATTGCTTTTCGAGTGTTGCAATCAGCTGTTGCAATTTCGAAACATGCTTTTCGAGCGTATCTACCTGTGCTTTTAAATCAAGGGGTTCCACTTCTGTCTTGTGCTCCGAAGTATCTAAGGAAAGTAAAATGGCATTCAGTGTGATCAAATCACACAAATCATAGGCAGCCTGTGCTTTTACAAACAAATCCTTTTCTGCATCCGTCACATCCGGATTAATATCGGGATGCAGGCGTTTCACAATCTGCCGGTACACATCCTTTAGCTTTTTCACATCCCCTTCGGAGAGAAATCCCTCTTTCAGAAAATCTTTGGCAAGGGCAATGCGTTTCGCTTCATCAGCTATCTTTTGCTGGAATTCGGCAAACTGTTTTTGCATTTTCTGTTCAATAACCACAATGTCGGGATATTCATTCCTGTTGAAATAGGCCTGATACAAACTGATTCGCTGTGTCATCATCTTTATTTCCACGCTAAGGCAATACTTCTGATGCTGCTTTTGACCTATAGCCGTCAGATACAAGGCTGTGAGCACCTGTTCTTCCTGCGTATGCATATCATTTTTCTGCGCAAACAATTCAGTAAATTCCTTTTTCAGGATATCATACTGCATGTGCAGCATTTTATGTTCAAGAGTCAGGTCGATCATAGCTGTATGTTTTTATGGTGGCTGCAACAAAGCTACTCATTCTATTTTACATTTACAATATCAGTTTTATCAATTTTCAATTACTTGCAAAATTCTTACTGTCTCTACAAAAACAGTCAACTACTTGCACTCCTATCCCACCCTCAGAATCTTACCACATCCGGCATATTTCACTCCTTCAGGTTTTCCATCGGCGCCCTGTTTCCCAAATTCCAGCCCTACGGAAAGCACCAGCGTTATCGATTCATGTATCGGCGGCTCATCCTGATTATACTTCAGCGTAAGGTTTATGGGTTCGGTGTATCCATTGGTCGAAAGCCATTCAGTTACATATTCGCTATCACCTTTAGCAAAAGCATATTGAGGTTCATAGTATTCCTTTTTCACTTCGGAATATACTAAATCACTCACCCCACACAGTTGAAAGTACAACCTGAAAAATGGTAAATTTCTGAAATTATACAAATACATTCGGGTATCTATGGCAGGTAGATAAATGCGCGCAGACATTAAATCGCGGCTTAATTCAGCTTCAACCGGTACCCGCAACACACTCTCAAACACCTGCTTCCGGCTAAAATTAAAACCAAGAATTGCCTCCTTGTTTTTTGTGAGGTACACTCCCCGTTTCCCATGTTCGGCTTCCGTGTCCATCTTTTGGATTTTTTTGGCTATCCCGTTCAGCGTACCTATGGCGGGGAAATCCTCCAAATGAGTCATACGGTAGTAACTCCTGCGGATATTACTGCCCATTTTGCTACAGGCTTTCCATTCATTGTTGTTCCTTCTTAGTTTTTCAAACTGTGGCTTGGTCTTAATCGCCCGTTTTGACGGACCACCTTTGATTCGTACATATACTTCATCGCTTCCCTGAATAGTATAAAACGAAGCATTGGCAAACCCGCCTACAATTTTTTGCATTCCCTTTACAATAGCCATACTATATAGTTTTTAAAATTTATTTCAGCAGTGCATATTCAGTTTATAAAGTAATCATCAATAGAGCTCAAATACATCACAAAAATAAAAATAATATTTTAATAATTTACTTTTATATCAGATGTTATATATTAAAATTGATATATAATATCTATGGTGCGATTATATTACATCTATATCTCTTGTATGATATAAATATATCTTTGAATACTTAATGAGTATACTGAAATCTATTGAAAGAAAGAAGCAACAGATTCATGCAACCGTAACTTAAAACGATTATCCAGTTATTTTATAAAAGAAGTCCGTTCATTTTTTATAACTTTGCAGCCCAAAACATTAGCTATAATTACGTGTTATAAGAATGTTTTAGTAAAACATTAAAAAAGTGACTTCTAACTCAAATTTAATTATACCCGCATTTCCCCTCTCCCTTTGGAGAGGGGTCAGGGGTGAGGTGATATTATGGATTTCAACTACGATATAATTGTGATAGGTGCCGGTCATGCAGGCAATGAAGCCGCTTGTGCAGCCGCCAATATGGGTTCAAAGACTCTGCTCATCACCATGGACATGAATAAAATTGGCCAGATGAGCTGTAATCCCGCTGTAGGTGGAATTGCCAAAGGTCAAATAGTGCGCGAAATTGATGCACTGGGTGGGCAAATGGGTATCATAACCGATCGTTCTGCCATACAATTCCGCATGTTAAACCGCTCCAAAGGCCCTGCTATGTGGAGTCCCCGTTCCCAAAGTGATCGACAAGTGTTTATCAAACATTGGATACACACCGTATCAAACACACCCAATCTTTCTATCTGGCAGGACACGGTCAAACAACTGACTTTCGAAAACGGGGCAGTTAGCGGAGTAATCACAGCGCTGGGAGTGGAAATGAAAGCTAAATCAGTCGTACTCACCGCTGGAACATTCCTGGGAGGTCTGATGCATTTTGGTAAAAATCAGCTCAGTGGAGGTCGAGTTTCTGAACCAGCTTCGTATGGTATAACCGAACAGCTAAAATCTATAGGTTTCATCAGCGATCGAATGAAAACAGGTACCCCTTGCCGTATAGATGGTCGCACGATTGATTTCACAAAAATGGCCGAGCAAATCGGGGAAAATGACTTCCATAAATTCTCCTTTCTGGAAGAAGCCAAACGGGAGCTTCCACAACGCAGTTGCTGGATAAGCTATACCAATGAAACCACTCATGATGAATTGCGGAAAGGATTGCTGGATTCTCCTCTTTACAACGGACAAATACAGAGTATTGGTCCTCGCTATTGTCCAAGTATCGAAACAAAAATAATCACTTTTGCCGATAAACTTTCGCACCAACTGTTCCTCGAACCCGAAGGAGTTGATTCGCAAGAATACTATTTGAATGGTTTTTCATCCTCACTCCCGCTAAAGGTTCAGATTGACGCTATTCATACCGTTGTCGGTTTGGAAAATGCACAGCTTTATCGTCCGGGTTATGCTATTGAATACGATTTCTTTGATCCGACTCAATTAAAACATACGCTCGAGACGAAGAAAATAAAGAATCTTTTCTTTGCAGGACAAATAAACGGTACTACAGGTTATGAAGAAGCCGGAGGACAGGGATTGATAGCCGGAATCAATGCCCATATCAATTGCCAGGGAGGTACGGAATTTACACTGGGTCGGAATGAAGCCTATATTGGGGTATTGATTGACGATTTGGTAACCAAAGGAGTGGATGAGCCCTACCGAATGTTTACTTCGCGTGCCGAATACCGCTTATTGCTTCGACAAGATGATGCCGATATGCGCCTGACTGAAAAAGGATATGGAATTGGTTTAGCTACTCAAAACCGCTACAATCAGTTACAGACTAAAAAAGAAGCTCAGGCTATTCTGACTGATTTCATCAAAAATGAGTCTGTAAAACCTGTTGCTATGAATGATTTTCTGGCAGCAAATGATTCATCCGAATTAAAACACGGATGCAAATTGAGTGATTTAGTATTACGTCCTCAACTTGGAATTGAAATGCTGGCCGAAGCAGTACCTGCCTTGAAGACGAAAATCGATGAAATTGGCAGTCGTAAAGAAGAAATAATTGAAGCAACCGAAGTGCTTTTGAAGTACGAAGGTTATATTGAACGAGAGAAATTAATCGCTGAAAAGCTTCAACGCCTGGAACATATCAACATTAGCGGGCGGATTGATTATAATTCGCTGCAATCACTATCGACCGAAGCACGGCAGAAACTAACGAAGATTGCTCCTGAAACAATTGGTCAGGCAAGCCGTATTCCGGGCATTTCGCCGAGCGATGTGAACATATTGTTGGTAATGATGGGGAGATAACCAGGCCCCTAACCCCTAAAGGGGAAGAAGAATGTTCCACGTGAAACATTTAAATTGTTTGACTTTGTTCCACGTGGAACATTAAATAAAAACCAATTAGATTGTATAATTCCCCTTTTGAGGGTATGGGTTATGAAAACATCCAATACATTAAAAGAACAGGTAAATGCTCTTCCCGAAAAACCGGGGGTTTACCAGTACTATAATATAAACGATGAAATAATATATGTAGGCAAAGCCAAAAACCTAAAGAAACGGGTTAGCTCCTACTTTAATAAGATTCATGACTCAGGCAAGACAAATGTACTGGTAAAAAACATAGAATCGCTGAAATATATTGTTGTAGAAACAGAAGAAGATGCCCTCCTCCTCGAAAATAACCTCATTAAACAATATCAGCCGCGCTATAATGTATTGATGAAAGATGGCAAAACTTATCCAAGTATTTGCATAACGAACGAACCCTTTCCCCGAATTTTCAAAACACGGACTATCTTTAAAAACGGATCACAGTATTTTGGACCCTACAGTTCGAACTATACAATTAATTCTATTTTAGATATAGTGCATGAACTATTTCCGCTTCGAACCTGCCGCCTGCCCCTGACAAAAGAAAATATAGAAGCCGGCAAGTTCAAGGTATGTCTGCAATACCATATCCATAAATGCAAAGGGGCTTGTGAGGGCAAAGAAACGGAAACAGAATATAAACAAACCATTGAACAGCTACGACAGATTATCAGGGGGGATGCAAATGAAATAAGCAAGTTGTTGCTGGAACAAATGAAGAAATTAGCAAGCGATTTTAAATTTGAAGAAGCACATTTACTAAAACTGAAATATGAATTAATTGAAAGCTACAAATCAAAATCTATCATTGCAAACACAGTAGTAGAGAATACCGACGTATTTGCCTATGATGAAAATGAAAATGCTGCTTTTGTAAATATATTACGTATTTCGAAAGGTTGTATTATTCAGGGCTATACCATCGAATACAAAAAAAGACTGGACGAAGACAAAGCAGATCTGCTATCCATGGCCATTGTAGAGCTTCGTGAACGACTACAGAGTAACTCGAAAGAAATAGTGGTACCTTTTGCTATTAATTACCAACTGAAAGATGCAGCGATAGTTATTCCTCAACGTGGTGACCGAAAAAAACTCTTAGAGCTTGCTATTCAGAATGTTAGACAATACAAACTGGATAAACTTAAGCAGGAAGAGAAACTTAACCCGGATCAACGGGCCATGCAACTGATGAAAAACATTCAGGAATTGTTGCATATGGACAAACCACCTATGACTATTGAGTGTTTTGACAACTCGAACATATCAGGCACCGATGCGGTGGCGGCATGTGTTGTTTTCAAAAAAGGGAAACCATCGAAAAAAGATTACCGGAAATATAACATTAAAACTGTGGTTGGTCCCGATGATTATGCTTCGATGAAAGAAGTGGTTCGTAGGCGATATACTCGTATGTTAAATGAAGAAAGTCCACTTCCCGACTTAATCATTGCCGATGGCGGAGTAGGTCAAATGGAAGTGATCCGACAGGTAATAGAAAACGAACTGCAAATTAACATCCCTATTGCAGGTTTGGCAAAAGACAGTAAGCATCATACCCGGGAATTACTATTTGGATTTCCGCCAAAAGAAATCGGACTTAAAGTGAATGACCCACTTTTCAAAATTCTCGCATCGATGCAAGACGAAGTCCACCGATTTGCCATCAGCTTTCATCGGGACAAGCGAAGCAAGACACAAGTGGCTTCGGAACTCGATACGATACCCGGAATTGGAGAAAAAACAAAAAACGACCTGATTAAACATTTTAAGAGCGTAAAACGTATTAAAAGCGCTGAATTGAATGACTTGACTGCAGTTGTTGGAAGTAGCAGAGCATCAAGCATTTATAACTATTTTAAAAGCGATTTGAAGCCCTGAGAATTGAGTATTTATTTTTTGCCGTATCTTTGCACTCAAATATGGCCCCCTAAATCCCACTAGGGGGACTTTTAGGAATTTGAAATTAAAAATATGATAGTAGAAAAAAAGAGTATTGATACAAATCTTTATTCCCCCATGGGGGATTTAGGGAGCTTCACTTTGGAAACTATTCATCAATCAGCCCAACAATTTATTAATCAAATTGCTGATCGGACTGTTTTTGCCTTTAACGGAAAAATGGGTGCGGGAAAAACTACCTTCATAAAATCGATTTGCGAAACGATGGGTGTGAAAGAAACGGTCAACTCTCCTACCTTCTCTATCGTTAATGAATACGAAGCTGCAGATGGTCGGATTATTTATCATTTCGATTGCTACCGGATAAATAAAATTCAGGAAGCGCTGGATTTAGGAGCTGAAGAATACCTTTATTCAGGGAATTTGTGTTTTATCGAATGGTCGGAAAATATAGCCCCTATCCTACCCGACTCGTTGGTAAATGTGGATATTGAAGAAATTGAAAATGGGAAAAGAAATGTGCTAATTAGATAATGAAACAATAAGATAATTTACAAGAAATGAAAACAAAGAAAAGGAGCTCTATTCTGGAGCAGGTAAAGTCGGCACGAAAACAAAGCCGCGAAGAAGAAATTCAAACACATGGGAAATCGATTAATTATCGAAAGGTTATGGAAAGCAAGAAGCAATATAACCGCAAAAAAAATAAGGCAGACGAAGAGGTTCTGCCTTATTTGTTTATTGTCCCCTCTCCAGGTGGAGAGGGGATTTAATGTAAGGTTACCAGATTGAAACGCGTTTCTCAACCGGAACAAACATTTTATCTCCTGCTTTGATTCCAAAAGCATCACACCATGCCTGTATATGAGGCAAAGCACCGTTTACACGCCATTTTCCGAGCGCGTGAGGATCTGATTTAGTGCGTTTGAGGATTTCCTCAGGACGGACATTACCGGCCCAAACATTGGCATAGGCAAAGAAGAAACGCTGTTCGGGTGTAAAGCCATCTTTCACGGCCAAAGGAGCAGCATCAGTAGCTTTCCTGAATGCCTGATACGAAATCTGTAAACCGCCGTGATCGGCAATGTTTTCGCCTAAGGTGAACTTACCATTTCCGTGAACTCCGGGAGCCACTTCAATGGCACTGAAAAAATCAGCCAAACCACTGGCGCGTTTATCAAAGTTCTTTTTATCCGTGGCAGTCCACCAGTTTTTGAGGTTTCCTTCCTTGTCAAACTGACAACCCTGATCATCAAATCCATGAGTCATTTCGTGGCCTATAACCACTCCAATAGCACCATAATTAAAGGCATCATCGGCAGTCATATCAAAAAATGGATATTGAAGAATACCTGCAGGAAAGCAGATTTCGTTGGTTGACGGTTCGTAATAAGCATTTACCGTTTGAGGTGTCATTTGCCATTCCGATTTATCCACTTTTTTACCGGCTTTTGCATAACGATATTCAGTTTCGAAGCGACTTGCCCGTTTTACATTGGCATAATACGAATCTTTACTAATATCGAGTTTAGAATAATCTCTCCATTTATCTGGATAACCAATTTTTACAATAAATGCTTTCAGTTTTTCATTGGCTTTTACTTTAGTAGAATCACCCATCCAGGTCAATGCATTTATACGATCACCTAATGAAATCTGTAGATTATGAACAAGTTTCAACATACGTTCCTTGGCTTCTGCCGGAAAATATTTCTTTACATACATTTGCCCAACTGCTTCACCCAAAACACCATCAACGGTACCAACAGCGCGTTTCCAGCGAGGTGATTGTTCTTTCTTTCCGGAAAGTATTTTTCCATAAAAATCAAAGTTTTCAGCGTAGATTTTATCACTCAGATACGATGCGGATTCGTCAATCAGTTTCCATTGCAAGTAAGCAATTTGAGCAGTAACTGGTTCCGAAGTAAGAATTTTTCCAACTTCCACCAGTGATTCCTTTTGTGAGGCATTGATATCTTTGATATCTTTCAGACCCAACGAACTAAGGTATTCATTCCAGTTCAACTCAGGAACTAATTTTTGTAATTCCGCAACAGTCATTTTGTTGTAGTTAGTATGTGGGTCGCGTAGTTTTACCTTATCGAAAGCCACTGTAGCCAAACGTGTTTCGATAGTCATCACTGCTTCCATATTAGTCTTAGACTGAGCCGGAGTGAAACCAACCAATCCGAACATCTTCACAATATGTTCTTTGTATTTATAACGGATATCCTTTGTATGGAGATCATTTTCAAGATAATAATCGCGTTGACCAAGGCTTATACCGCTTTGGTAAGTTTGCACCATCTCCATAGAACTGTTCATCGGATCGGCACCCACGTAAACACTGAAATAAGGATCTAATCCAGATAATACCAATTCCGGCATTAGTTTCAAAATGTCAGAACTTGACTTTAATTCAGCTATTTTTTTTAATTCGGCTACGATGGGTTTGTAACCCTCGGTATTCAGTTTGGTACTATCCATTGCGAGATTGTACACATCACCTATTTTTTGTTCTACAGTTCCTTTGTTAGCTGTTTTAGAAGCAATTTCTTCAATCAAACCACGCAATTGTTTACGGTTGTTTTCAGCCAGTTTATCAAAACTCCCAAAACGGGAATATTCACCGGTTAGCGGATTATTTTTCATCCATCCACCGCAGGCATACTGATAAAAATCGGTATGAGCTGAAGCTGTGGTATCCAGATTTTCCTTTTGAATACCGGCACTAAGTGCTGCATTTTTGTTCGAATTGCAAGCTGTTGTCATAAGCGCTAATGCAATAATTGGGATTAATACTTGTTTCATACATGAATAATTTTGGGTTACAGAAAAGTTTATTATTAAATAAAGACTCAAAAATAGAATATTTATTACTTCTGAATACCAAAATTACAGAATATTTATCGAAAATAATTAAATATTGTTCAAACAGTGTTATTTGAACCCGAAGTATTATCGACAGAATCGATGATTTGAAACAATTCGGTGAGAGTTTCAGCCCGAAGCATGGCAATGCGGGTATCTTTAAAATTTGGAATAGCTTTGAAAACCGGAGTGGCTGCGAGGTGACGTCGGCTGTGGATAATACCTTTGAGACGCTTATGAAACAAATTACTATCGACCCCTTCGCTCAAAGCGAAAAAGTCGATATTTGATGGATTTGATTCATCAATATCAAGCCACTTAACTGAAGCGATAATATGTTCTTTTAAAATAGCTTTTTGTTCTTGAAAAGTTAAGATTGGTGATGAATTAGCACTAGCCAAAAACTGTTTCATTTCACCGAAAATCCAGGGGTGACCAATAGCAGCCCGACCAACCATAACAGCATCAACTCCATAGCGTTCGAAACATTCCAAAGCACGTTTAGGAGTGGTCACATCACCATTTCCAATGATAGGGATATGCATGCGCTGGTTATTCTTTACTTCGCCAATCAAAGTCCAATCAGCATCGCCTTTGTACATTTGAGCACGAGTACGTCCATGAATGGCTAAAGCGGCTATGCCACAATCCTGTAACTGTTCCGCTAAACTGACAATGATTTTGCTATCATCGTCCCAACCCAATCGTGTTTTGGCCGTAACGGGAATATTCACAGCTTTAACCACTTCCGACGTAATTTCGAGCATACGGGGGATATCACGTAACAGCCCTGCTCCTGCCCCTTTTCCTGCAACTTTCTTAACCGGACAACCAAAATTTATATCAATAATATCCGGTTTTGCTTCAGCCGCAATGCGTGCTGCCTCAGCCATTGACCTTGGATCATGACCGTAAATTTGTATTACAACCGGACGTTCTTCTTCGTAAATGGTCAGTTTTTGTTGAGTACGGTTTACACTACGAATCAAGGCTTCCGACGAAACAAATTCGGTATAGACCATATCCACTCCAAAACGCTTACACAGCAATCGAAAAGCAGGATCGGTAACATCCTCCATAGGTGCTAAAAACAACGGTTTATCAGGGAATTCTATATTGGCAATCTTCATTTTTCGTAAATAAGGAGTGCAAAGGTAAAAAATAATTGACAAATGACAGATGTAAATTAGAAATTAAAATAACTTTAATATACTTGTATGATATACAAATAAGATATACTTTTGTAGAATAAATATAGAAAAGAATGAAAACAGTATCATTAAAAATCGATGACTTAATTTTTGAAGAGACCGAAAAAATTCTCGCCAAAAACAGAAAACCACG
>JBAWXD010000012.1:0-39824 GCA_037144275.1 Paludibacter sp.
AATCATATAATGAAAAAAATTATCTTTCTCTGTCTGCTTTTCAGTTTGCAACTACAGGCAAAGAATGCCAATGTAGCCGCCATTCAGGATCCGCTGGATGTGATTGAACTGATTGGTGATAAACTTATCCGCGAAACTCCCTTCAGTTACAAGCTCGAACTAAGTAATTGTGAGAAAGAATTCAATAAAATGTACTTCGTCAATTTCGGAAGAACGCTCTCCACCGAAAAGCCAGCAATGGCATATGCTTATACCCTGCTCGAAACTCCAAAAGATATGTCGATGGATATTGATCTGGAGCACAACGATGCCTGCAAAATATGGCTCAACAATACACTGATTTATGAGAAAAAAGCTATCCGCAACATCAGCCTGAAATACGATGAACGCAGCCTTGAAATGTCATTCAAAGCAACGCTGAATTTAAAGAAAGGCGTTAATACATTGCTCGTGAAATCGGAAACCACAGGTGGAAAAGACTGGTGTTTTCTGATCCAACCGCCTGCTACCAAAGGAGCTGTACTATGTGAAAAGCAGGATTATCCAAAGTTTGTACTCGAAAAAATCGAAAATGTAGACCCGAAAATTGCCACCCTTACCAACTGGCTGGTTATCGGTCCTTTCGAAAAAGATATTGATAAAATAAATGCTCCCGAAACTGCCATTCAGTTTGGGAGAATGTATGCCGGACTGTATGGTCAACCCGTTACCTGGACAATTCCCAAAGTGGAAATTGTGGGCAATGTGATTGACCCGAAACCCTGGGGAACCAACTATCAGTGGAATTATCACAACGGTGGTGTGGCTTGGGCCATGCAGCAATTGTCAGAAACTTCGGGCGATTTGAAATACAGTCAGTGGGCAACTAATTTTTGCGATTATCACCTCAATGGAAAATCCTTTGTTCAGTATCAGGTTCAGACGCTGAACGAAGTGGAGTCGGCCAATCATTATTTTATCAAAGTTCCATTGCTCGATTTTACGCTTGCTCCTGCTCTGCCCTTTATTTACCGCCTGAGAAAAGAACAGAATTTCCCACTGTCAGGCGAATACACTAAATTTGTGGAGGAGATGATAAAATATGCCCGCGAAGAACAGTTGCGTTATCCGGGCAGCAATATTTACACCCGTACCACTCCGAAAAAATACACAACCTGGGTAGATGATATGTTTATGGGCATTCCTTTTCTGGTTCAGGCCTCGCAATATGCCAAATCAAAGGAAGATAAGGAATTTTTTATTAACGATGCAGCATTGATGGTGTTGAATTTCAATAAATTTGTGTGGGACAAAGAAGCAAATCTTTATATGCACGCCAGTTATTCGGAGGAAAAAAACCTGAAGTTACCCCACTGGTCGCGCGCCAACGGTTGGGGAATATGGGCTACAACAGAAGTAATGATGAATCTCGACCCGAAAAATCAGTATTATAAACCAATTCTGGAACATTACCGCCGGCATGTGGAAAGTCTGATTAAATACCAGACTACCGACGGAGCGTGGCGAAATGTCCTCGACCGGACTGATTCGCAGGAAGAAATCTCCGGAACGGCCATTTTCACCATGGCAATTGCCCGCGGAATAACCTACGGATGGCTTGATTCGCTTAAATATCAACCTATTGCGATGAAAGGCTGGGATTATATCAAATCGAATATTGAACCGAATGGTAAAGTTCATAATATCTGTGTGGGAACGATGTGTTCAGAGGATGTAAATTATTATGTTAACCGTCCGTTCTATGATGATGATACACATGGACTTTTTGCGGTGCTTTTTGCCGGAATTGATGTTCATAAAATGCTGAACAGGAATTATACCACTCAGCAAATCATCAAGAAATAAAATCAGAGCTTTCGGCCTCTAATGTGTTTTAAAAATACCCTGAATCTGTTTTATATGAGAAAAATATACTTCTTATTTCTGCTTCAAATCACATTTCTGGCAAATGCCGGAGCATACAACAACCCGATTAATCCCGGATTTTTGCCCGATCCATCCATCTGCAGGGTTGGTGGGGACTATTACATGGTTAACAGTACCTTTGAGTATTTTCCCGGTGTTCCGGTCTTTCACAGCAAAGACCTGCTAAACTGGGTTCAGATCGGGAATGTGCTTACCCGCGAATCACAACTGCCACTCCGAAACACCCTGCCTTCCGACGGGATTTACGCACCCACACTGCGTTATCACGACGGAATTTTTTATATGGTTGTCACGCTGGTGAATTCAGGTCGGGAGAAAAAGAATTTTTATGTAACTGCCAGCAATCCTGCCGGACCCTGGTCGGATCCAATAGTGGTCGATCAGAGCGGAATTGATCCCTCGCTTTTTTGGGATGAAGATGGAAAATGCTATTTTATCAGCAACCGTGGACTGACTTTCAATATGGAACGTGCCATTTATCAGTCGGAAATTGATATAAAAACCGGCAAACGCCTGACTGAACCTAAAATTTTGTGGCGTGGTTCGGGTGGAAGTTACGTGGAAGGTCCGCATACCTACAAAAAGGATGGATATTATTACCTGTTGACTGCCGAAGGTGGCACGCAGTATGGTCACATGGTTTGTATTTCGCGCAGCAAAAATATATGGGGACCTTATGAATCCTGTCCGCAAAATCCCATTTTATCCAACCGATACGCTTACGAAAAACTCTATGGAACAGGTCATGCCGATTTGATTCAGGCACATGACGGATCATGGTGGATGGTGCATTTGGCATTCCGAACACCTCAGGTACTTGGGCGCGAAACCTGTCTGGCACCGGTAAAATGGAATGAACAGGGATGGCCGGTGGTGAACGTAAACGGTACAAATTCACTTGTAAATAATGCCGAAACATTACCTGAACGGCCTTTTAATCCTCAACCTGTGCGTACCGATTTTGCCAACGGAAGCACCGGCTTCGAATGGATTTATCTGCGCAATCCGGAATCTGAAAATTATTCTTACAACCTTAGGAAAGGCACACTGGCACTTACTGGAAGTAAATTCAGTATTTTTGATATTGCCTCACCAAGCTTTTTGGGACGTCGGCAGGCACATTTTAATTTCAATGTCACAACACTGATTGATTTCAACCCGAAAAAGGAAAATGAAGAAGCTGGATTGTTGATTGAAATGACCAATAAATTCAATTACCGTTTTGTAATCAGTAAAAACGGAAACAATCGTAAACTGAAAGTTCTCTATTCGCTGGATGATTTGAAAGGTTGTGCAGGCGAATCTGACTTAAAACCCGGAACGGTAACGCTCAGGATTACAGGCGATAAAAAGAATTACAGCTTTCAGGTGGCACAGGGAACAAGTGCCTTTCGTACTGTTGGAAAGCTCAATGTTCAGTTCCTGAGTGCCGAAGTTACCGGTGGTTACAATGGGGTGGTGCTTGGCATCTATGCTTCGGGCAATGGCGAAAAGTCAAGCGCACCGGCTTTCTACAGCTGGTTTGATTATGAACCTTTAAATAATTAAAATATGAAAAACGCAAAACTTTTTTTACTGGCCTGCCTGAGCATTTTAGTTGTCAGCACAAAAGCCGCCAATCCGGAACTGGGCTGGGGACCGGAAATTAAAACAGGTCTGAATATCCATGTTGCCGTCAATGGAAATGACCAGAACGATGGTTCGGACAAAACTCCTTTCAAAACCATTGCCAAAGCGCAAAATTATATTCGGACACTCAAAACTTCAGGTGGAATTCCTACCGGCGGTGTTACAGTCTGGATTCACGGCGGACGCTACCAAATGACTTCGCTCACATTTACTTCTGCCGATAACGGATCGGCCGACAAACCTGTGATTTACCGTGCCGTAACCGGCGAGCAGGTTTCTTTTTTTACAGGAAAAATGATTGACCCGACCAACTGGAAATCCCTGAACCCGGAAGCACGTAAACGTGTTAACCCTAAAATAACCCCCGGTAAACTTCGCGAAATTGATATTGATGCACTCGGAATTGCCAATGCAAATCCGTTTAAAGACAGTTTTAAAGATTCGTGGAGCTTGTTTGATTTTGTAGTGGATAATCAGCGTCAGCCCGTTTCGCAATGGCCCAATCCTACGGAAAACATTCAGAATCAGAATGATCCGGGATGGACTACCTGCAACGGCTCGAAAGATGCACAGACTTTTTATTTCGGTAAAGGCGGAAAACCCACCGATGGCATTTCTACGGATGAACTGGATTTGGATGGTTCAAACCGTGCTGCCCGTTGGAAAAAATCGCTCGATGCCGGACACAGCCTTTGGTTGAAAGGTTTCTGGCGTGTTCCCTGGTCGCCCTATACTGTAAAAGTGGCCGAAATCAATCCCGCTGAGCAATGGATTCAGCTGGCTG
The DNA here is from genome assembly GCA_037144275.1 of Paludibacter sp. Lineage (GTDB taxonomy): Bacteria > Bacteroidota > Bacteroidia > Bacteroidales > Paludibacteraceae > Paludibacter. The sequence goes on from JBAWXD010000012.1 coordinate 4,340, forward strand.
TGAACAGCAATAATGGTATGGGAAGCAAATATTCGCCCAACGCCGATGCTGCCGGAACCTACCGCGTGGGCGATGGAAAGGAAAAATGGTGTGCGGTGAATTATCTCGACGAAATTGATACACCGGGTGAATGGGCTTACGACTTCAAAGACAAGAAGTTATATTATTACCCTGCGACTGATTTGACTAAATCCGAAGCTTATTTTGCCGATAATTCGGCTCCGGTAATTAAATGCAGCGGAACTTCTTACCTGCGTTTTATTGCCCTGAACATCGAAGGAAGTCAGGGAAACGGTGTTGACCTACAGAATAGTAATAATATTCTGGTAGCAGGTTGTACCATCCGAAACGTAGGAACAATCGGCATCAACGACAAAAACGGAATGAACAACAGTTATCTCAGCAATAATATTTACGATACCGGTTCAATGGGGTTTGTGCTTACCAGCTGCGGAAATACGAAAAAACTGATCAGTTCCGACATTAAAATTCAGAACAATCATATTCACCACGTTGGAAGACTGACTACCTGTTTTGCGGTAAAAATTGATCAGTGTGTGGGTGTGGAAGTGTCGCATAACCTGATTCACGATATTCCGGCAGGTGGGTTTACCACCATGGTGGCCATCAACTGCACTTACGAATACAACGAAATTCATAACATTGCCCTGAAAGAAGCCGATAACGGTGCTTTTTACAATTATGGCGGCTGGATTTGCTACGGTAACGAAGTGAAATACAATTTTATTCACCACGTGAACCGCTCCAACGGACTGTATACCGACGATGGAACGAGTGGTTACAATTATTTCAACAACATTATTCAAAACAGCATGAATCCTTTCCTCAACGGGGGTGGGCATCACAATATTTACCGGAATAACCTGATTGTTGATGGAATAAAACCATCGAGCATAGACGACAGAGGAATCAGTCGCAAATATTTTGTTTCGAATAATTACGGGGAACGAGTTCGTTCCATCAAACCCGATCAGGAGCCCTGGCTTTCGTATGGCAAATCGCTGGTGAAAAAATACGCCTATCCGGCAACTGATCCACTCTGGACTTGTATTCTGGACTCGATGTGGCATCCTGAATATCCAAATGGAAGTAAATTTGTTGATAATGTGGAAGTTAACTCCAAAGGATTTAGCAAAAAGAAAAATGGTTCTGTAGCAGTAGAAGGCAATGTTTCTCTTCCAACGGTGGCTGAGGCTGCATTCTTCGATTATCCGAATATGGATTTACGAAGCAATAATACACAAATTCTGAGTAAATTTAGCGATTTGAATACAGAATTTCCTAAAATTGGCTTACAGAAAGACTCTTATCGGGTTCGGTTGGTAAGCCGGTCGGAAGTTGGAGGATTATCAAACCGTGGTTCAGGTGGCGATCCCTGGGCAGAAGATCCGGTTCATCCATAAAACATGAAAAAACTAATAATTATAGTCATTGTTCTGATTCCGTTTTTACAAACAATAAAAGCGGCATTGCCCGAACTGGGTTGGGGTCCGGTCATTAATACCGGGCAGAATCTCTATGTGTCGACCACCGGTGCCGATACCAATGACGGCTCCATCAATACGCCCTTCAAGACCCTGGCAAAAGCCCAGACCTTCATCCGAACGCTGAAAACCAGCACCGGATTGCCTGCCAATGGTATTACGGTTTGGATTCGGGCTGGACGCTATCAAATGTCACCTTTAGCGTTCACTTCGGCCGATAACGGAACGGTGGATAAACCGATTATTTATCGCGCCTACAACAACGAATCTGTTTCGCTTTTTACCGGAAAGCAAATTTCTGCTGCCAACTGGAAAGCGCTCAGTGCCGCAGCACGCCTGAGGGTAAATCCCAAAATAAGCCCAGACAGTCTGCGCGAAATAGACGTGGCTGCAATGTCTGTTTCAAATGCCGGAACTTTCCCCGACAGTTTCACGGCATCCTGGAATATTTTTGATTTTATGGTTAACAATCAACGTCAGCCTATCTCACAGTGGCCGAATCCCGATGAAAATATCCGAAATCTGAACAGCCCCGGCTGGACAAGCTGCAACGGGTCAAAAGATGTGCAAACCTTCTTTTACGGACCGGGTGGAAAAGCTGTTGACAATAATTCGACCAACGAACTTGATCTGGATGGTACAAACCGCTCGCAGCGCTGGAAAAATTCTATGGCTGCAGGTCACAACCTGTGGCTGAAAGGTTTTTGGCGTGTGCCCTGGTCGCCGGTTACGGTAAAAGTGGCCGAAATCAATACCACAGGAAACTGGATAAAACTGGCTGTCAATACTTATGGCGGAATGGGTAGCAAATACACAGCAAATGCTGATCTCGCAGGAACTTACCGAATTGGCGACGGCAAGGAAAAATGGTGCCTGATTAATTATCTCGACGAAATTGACCAACCCGGTGAATGGGCTTACGATTTTCTGGATAAAAAGGTTTATTATTATCCTTCGATGGATTTAAGTAAGGTAGAATCTTATTTTGCCGATAACTCGTTGCCTGTAATTAAATGTACATCAGCTTCATATCTTTCATTTATCGCGTTGAATATTGAAGGCGGACAGGGCAACGGATTTGATTTCAGTACTTGTTCGAATATGTTTGTCGGAGGATGTACTATCCGCAATGTGGGTGGTATTGGCATCAACGATAACGGTGGCAGTAATAATAGTTATCAGGGAAACAATATCTACGAAACCGGTGCTCAAGGCATTTATCTGGCCAATTGCGGCAGTCGTCTGAAACTCACTTCTGCCAACATCAGTGTGACAAACAACCACATTCATCATATAGGAAAACTTTCATCCAGCTTTGCCGTTAAAATGGATCAATGCGTGGGTATCAGCCTTACTCACAATCTGATACACGACATTCCGGCTGGCGGAATTACCACCAATCTTATTAATAATTGTACTTTTGAGTATAATGAAGTTCACAATATCGCTTTGTATGAATCGGATAACGGCGCATTTTACAATTATGGTGGCTGGACAACTTATGGAAATGAAGTCCGCTACAATTTTGTGCATCATGTGAATCGCTCGAACGGATATTATACCGACGACGGTACCAGCGGATTCAATTACTACAACAATATCGCTCAAAGCACTTTGAATCCTTTCCTCACCGGTGGTGGTCATCATGTGATTGGCCGAAATACGCTGATTGTGGAATGTTTGAAAACCTCCAGTATCGACGACCGTGGTATCAGTCGGTTCTATTTCGTATCGGCAGCAAGTTATGGCGGAAGGGTGCGCGACATCAGTCCCAAAGCAGAGCCCTGGCTATCGTTTGGCAAACAAATGATGACCAAATACGGTTATGCGGTCAACGACACACTTTGGGGTTGCACGCTCGATTCGCTCTGGCACCCAGAATATCCGAATGGCAGCAAGCTGATTGATAATGTGGAAGTTAATTCCAAAGGAGTCAGCAAACCGACGCACGGAACCTACACAATTGGCAACAATGTCTCTGTTTCGACCGTTAGCGCTGCAGGATTTTACGATTATGCCAACATGGATCTGCGTACAAACAATGCAACTATTCTCGGAAAATTTCTAGATTTGAATACCGCATTTCCATTAATGGGTTTAAAATCAGATGAATACCGCGTTCGTGTGGTAACGCGGGCTGAAGTGGGAGGACTTGCCAATCGTGGCGCAGCCGGCGATCCGTGGGCAGAAGATCCGATACATCCCTGAAAATTGAAAAGGTAAAAATATGAACAGAATCATTTTATTTCTATTTGTTATTTTCAGTATGCAGTTGGTTCATGCAGCATTGCCTGAACTCGGTTGGGGACCGCAGATTTCTACAGGATTGAATCTGTATGTCGCTACTACCGGTGATGATTCCAACAACGATGGTTCGGTTGATAAACCCTTCAAATCGATATTGAAAGCACAAACCTATATTCGAAGTCTGAAAACGGCCAACAATATTCCTGCCGGAGGCGTGACAGTGTGGATACGCGCTGGCAGGTATCAGATAGCACCTTTGACTTTTACTTCGTCAGATAACGGAACAGTCGACAAACCGGTTATTTACCGTTCTTACATGGGTGAATCCGTGTCGCTTTTTACCGGAAAGCAAATAGTCGTATCGAATTGGAAACCACTGAATGCAGCTGCTCGGCTGAGGGTAAGCCCCAGAGTTAATCCGGATAGTCTTCGAGAAATTGATGTGGCAGCGATGGGAGTATTGAGTACCACAGTGTTTCCGAATAGTTTTATTACAGGTTGGAGCCTTTTTGATTTTATGGTAAACAACCAGCGCCAGCCTATTTCACAATGGCCGAATCCGGATGAAAATATTCGCAATCTGAATAATCCGGGCTGGACAACCTGTAACGGTTCAAAAGATGCACAATCTTTTTACTATGGACAGGGTGGAAAACCGGATGATAATATTAATTGTAATGAAATTGACCTTGATGCTACAAATCGTGCTCAACGATGGAAAGGCTCAATGGCTGCCGGTCACAACCTTTGGCTCAAAGGATTTTGGAGGGTACCCTGGTCGCCGGTTATTGTAAAAGTCGCCGAAATTAATACTGTCAGTAATTGGATAAAACTCATTGTTAATAATTACGGCGGTATGGGGAGCAAATACTCACCAAATGCAGATGCAGCCGGCACATACCGCAATGGCAATGGTAAGGAGCGTTGGTGTATGATTAATTATCTCGATGAAATTGATCAGCCGGGCGAATGGGCTTATGACTTTATGGACAAAAAGGTTTATTATTATCCTTCAACTGATTTAAACAAAGCAGACGCGTATTTTGCAGATAACCCGGTTTCGGTAATTACATGCAATGCTGTATCGTACCTTAAATTTATTGCTTTGACCATCGAAGGCAGTCAGAGTGATGGTTTTACGTTCAACAATTGCTCTAATGTGTTTGTTGGAGGCTGTACCATTCGGAATGTAGGTGGTAATGGAATAAATGATACCGGAGGAATGAATAATACCTATCAGGGAAATAATATTTACGAAACCGGAACTCAGGGAATCAATCTGGCCGGTTGTGGCAATCGTACAACGTTAACTTCGTCGAATGTTTCGGTTATTAATAACCACATTCATCACATCGGGAAACTCACGTCGACTTTTGCCATCAAAATTGATCAGTGCATAGGTTTATTGGTGGCTCACAATCTCATTCACGATATTCCGTCCGGTGGTATTACAACCAATCTGATGAATAACAGCGTATTTGAATACAACGAGATACATAATATTGCTCTTACCGAATCCGACAACGGTGCATTCTATTGTTATGGTGCATGGACAACCTATGGCAATGAAATCCGTTATAACTTTGTTCACCACAATATACGTACCTGTGGCTTTGGCCCTGACGATGGAACGAGTGGTTACAATTTCTTTTCGAATATTCTTCAAAATTGCCTGAATCCGATGTTGACCGGCGGTGGGCATCATGTGATTGGACGAAACTGCCTGATTGTAGATGGACTTAAGCCTTCCAGTATTGACGATCGGGGAATAAGTCGTTCCTATTTTGTTTCTGCGCCCAATTACGGAGGAAAAGTGAAAGCAATGAATCCCAAGGCTGAACCGTGGCTCTCATACGGTAAATCGCTGATTACCAAATATGGATATGCAGCCAGTGATAGCCTTTGGGGATGCACGCTCGATTCGCTCTGGCATCCCGAATATCCGAATGGCAGTAAATTTATCAATAATGTCGAAGTCAACTCGATGGGATTCACCAAACCAACTCACGGTACTGTAACCCTATCGGGGAATGTTGCTTTAACAACAGTCAGTTCAGCCGGATTTTTTGATTACGCCAATATGGATTTGCGTACCGATAATTCTACTATTCTGGGTAAATTCCCGGACTTGAATACTGTATTTCCTAACATGGGTTTAACACCAGATGATTATCGTGTTCGGGTAGTGACGCGTGCCGAAGTTGGTGGTTTGGCAAACCGTGGTGCTGCAGGCGACCCCTGGGATCAGGACCCGGTTCATCCATAAATACAATTCATAAATGAAAAAATCAATATGAAGAAACTAAGACTTGTTATTATTCTGTTCTTTTGTGTTGCTGCTCTTGAAGCTGCGCCAACACTGAAACTAATAAGCCCTTATGCCACTCCCGATTCAGGTTGGGTGGTTCGTGGCGCTGTCAGTTTCACCGTAAATGTCAGTTCCACACTTCCGATAACAAAAGTGGAGTTCTATATTGATAATGTGCTGAAAAGTACAGATACCACTTATCCTTACAGTTATTTATGGAACACACGGACTTTTAGCACCGGAGTTCATACCCTGAAAGCTATTGCTTACGATTCACAGTCATCAGCCACACTCACTCAAACCGACACGGTTAAAGCTCCGCTTACGCTCAAAGCAACAACTAAAGCAGCGGTTACTGCAAAATTATTGCCTTCGATGACCGCGCTGATTTCGGATGTTTCGCTCAGGGATGTCAGCATTTGTGTGGGTGCCGACAGGATGTATTACATGGTGGGAGCAATGTCCGACAACAATATCTGGTGCAGAAATGAAGGTGTAAATCTCTGGCGTTCAAACGATTTGAAAACATGGACTTACGTGGGACTTATATGGAGTTTCGAAGGCGATGCAACAACAACCGATAAAAGCTGGAACCTGGTTTACAATCAGCAGTTCAGAGCCTTGTGGAATACTAAAATACGCTATACAGAAGGGAATTACTATCTCTCGTTTGGCAATCCGGTTATGGGTAGTCGGCTGGTCAAAAGTACAACAGGATTAGCTCAGGGACCCTATGCTTACGTTACTACCGAAACAAATCTGCTGAAAACAACGATTTTCAGCGATACCATCAGCAAAGGCAACCTGTATTATGATATGCTTAATACCGGTTGGATGTTTGTATACAATGGAAAAAAATACCTGTCCACCACCAACGTAAATGATACCACCAAACGTTACAGCAGTTATGTGGGTATTGCCGATAACCTGACCGGCATTTACGGAAATTGGCATGAAGCGTTACCCTGTGGCGGAAATGCTACCTATTTCGTAGATACTCAGGGCGCTTTATGGGCAACGCTTTTTGGAAATGATGATGCTGCACCCTGGCGCGAGCGTGCCGGTATTGTGAAAATGAGTGTGGATGCAACGGGTAAACTGAAGGTTTCGACAGACCAATCATTACCAACGCCAACAGCAGTTTACAGTGTGAATACCCCTAATCCTGAAATAAAGATTTATCCAAATCCTGCAAGAAGCGTTTTGAATATCACCAACACAGAAAATTCAGTTATATCAATTATCGACTTGAATGGCAGAACGTTACAAATATTAAAATGCAGCAATTATCAAGGCAAGCTCGATGTATCAGGATTAAATTCGGGCATATACCTGCTGAAAATTGAAAAAGATGGATGGAGCAGCTCTTCCCGAATTGCCGTAATACATTAAAAATGAAAACCGAATGAGAAAGTTTGTTATCTGCTGTTTTGTATTATTGATTGCGACAAGGTCCTTTGCAGCCTGGCCTTTGCGGGATACGGTTGAGTTTAGTCAGCGACAAGGGTTGCCTAACTTTTTTGCAAAAGCCACCAAAGGAGATTCAGTCAGAGTGGGTTTTCTGGGAGGAAGCATTACTAATGCCGTGGGTTGGCGCGACAATATAATGAACTGGTTCAAAGCCCGTTACAGTAACAATAAAATTGTTCAGGTGAATGCGGCAATTGGTGGAACCAATTCTACTTATGGTGTTTTCAGAATTGAAAAAGATTTATTGGCAAAAAGCAACTACGACCTTATTTTCATTGAGTTTGCGGTGAACGACAGCGGTACCGACCCTGAAATTGAAAAAAGTATTGAGGGAATATTTCGTAAAATATGGAGCAAAAATCCGAAAACCGATATCTGTATGATTTACACGGTTGCAGCAGCACACCTGACCGATATTGCTGCCGGAAAAATGAATATGACCTCCTCGAAACACGACTCTATTGCAAGTTATTATAAAATTCCGTCGGTTTTTATGGGACTGGAAACCTATCATGCTATTCAGTCGGATACAGTTTCATGGTACACGCCCATAACTGACACCAAAAATGAGAAAAATGCTCAGGGTCAGTATGTTTTCACCGGCGACAACACACATCCGACCGTTTTCGGACATAATTTCTACACAAAAATCATTGCCCGTTCGATGGCAAAAATGGAGAATGTGAAAGGTACATTTACACACACGATACCGGCTTCCATTGTTGCCAATAATTTTGAAAATGCGCACATGGTTGCCATTACCAAAGCTCAAAATAATGGAATGAGCTGGGTAGATAAGAAGGGAATTTATGACTTTATGGATTCGTTTGTGGGTTCGGCTACTTACGTTTGCTCCGAAAACCCGAACAGCAGCTATAGTTTTACATTTACCGGAAACAAAATCGGACTGGCTCTGCTTATCGGTCCCTCGGTTGGCAAGTATGTGATTGAAATAGATAAGGTTACTTATCCGCAAACGACTTTCGATTATTACTGCTCTTATTATCGTCAGCAGTTCAAAACCATTGATTTACCGCAGGGAACGCATAGCTTTAAGGTATATCCAACGATCGATACCATGACCATTGCTCAAAAAACAACCGCCCGAACAGCAACCGATATTGCTGCCAATCCGGCAAAATACTGTTACAATAATCTGATTTTCAGTCATATTATGATAGTTGGAACGGTTGATGCTTCAACTGCAGTGAATGCTGTATCCGACAAATTATCGGATTTTGTTTGCTATGCACGGGACGGACATATTATGCTGGAAACAACAAATCAACTCAGTGCAACTTCAATTGTAAGCATTTTTGATGCGAATGGAAGGCTGGTTTGCCGGGAACGAATTCAGAATCAACAGTTTAAATCAGCCAAACTTCCCAAAGGAATTTATTCAATTCAGATTTCAGGAAATTTACAAAACAAAACTTTTAAAACCATTATCAACTAAATAGCCATGAAGAAACTCACTTTATTCGTTTCAATTTTTCTGTTTTCGGCAATTTTACATGCCAATGTAAAATTAAATTCGCTTTTCAGTGATAATGTTGTACTGCAACGCAATATGGAAGTTCCCGTGTGGGGCTGGGCAGATGAAGGCGAAAAAGTAACCGTTGAATTTGCCGGACAAACTGTTTCGACCGTTGCCAAAAATGGCAAATGGATGTTGAAACTGAAACCGATGAAAGAAAACAGTCAGCCCCAGGAAATGACTGTAAAAGGAAATAATACGCTGAAAATCAAAAATATATTGATTGGTGAAGTTTGGATTTGTTGCGGCCAAAGCAATATGGAATGGGCATTATCTCGCACCATTGGTGGTGAAGAAGCGGTGGCAAACAGCACCAACGATCAGTTGCGTCTTTGTGTGATACCGCATAATGTTCAGATGAAGACCATGGACAATGTGAACGCCAAATGGGTGCTTTCTGAACCCAAAACCACCAAAATGAATTCGGCTGTTGGCTATTATTTTATGAGTAAACTGCAAAAGGAATTGAATGTACCGGTGGGAATGCTTGAAGTGGCTTTTGGAGGAACGGTGATTGAATCATGGATAAGTCAGGACGTGCTAAATGCTATGCCGGTAAAAGATAAATACATGGATTTGGCAACGATGAAAGCTGAATACGATGCCAATGAGCTCAAACTGAAGCCAATCAAGGATACCTGGTTAAAAGCCGTAGATTCCTGCAAAACCAATAATTTACCTGCACCACCGCGACCAGCGGTTCTGCCCAGTGAATTTAAAGGCACAACCACCATTTACAACGGCGAAATTTGTCCGATTGTGCCTTTTGCTGTTAAGGGTATTGCCTGGTATCAGGGCGAATCCAATGCTTACGTAAAACGGGCTGATACGTACGCTGCTCTGCTTCCAGCTATGATTAAACTCTGGCGTGAGGACTGGAAACGCCCTGAATTACCGTTTATTATCTTTCAGATTACCCCAAACCGCAAACCGCAAACCGACCCGAATGAAAAAAGTGGAGTTGCCATCGTGCAGGAAGCTCAGCTAAAAGCCTGTCAGACTGTTTCTTATACTGCTCTTGTGACGACTATGGATGTGGCTGAAAGCGATGTGCATTACAAAAACAAACAACCGGTAGGCGAAAGAGCCTTCAAAGCTGCCATGAATCTGGCTTACGGAAAAGATATTGAATACTGCGGACCTATTTACAAATCCATGAAAGTGGATGGAAATAAAATCAGTATCGATTTCAGTCATATAGCTTCCGGATTAATACAAAAAGGTGATACGCTGAAAGGCTTTGTGATAGCTGGCGCCGATAACAAGTTCTTTTTTGCCAACGCTGTGATTAAAAATAATACAGTTGTTGTATCTTCGCCTAATGTAGCACAACCAACAACAGTTCGTTATGGTTGGGCTGATTTCCCGGCTGTCAATCTGTTTAATAAAGAAGGAATTCCGGCATCGCCTTTCAGAACCGACGATTGGGATTTGAATAAATAAAATAAGACTTAATTATGAGAAAATATATCCTGTTTATTTTACTTTACTTTGCTGTAATTTCAACAGCTACAAACTATTATGTATCATCTTCTAGTGGAAATGATGCTAATAGTGGTAAATCAACTCTGTTGGCATGGAAAAGCATTGCCAAAGTAAATTCGTCGATGAACACTTTCGTGGCGGGCGATTCTATTCTTTTTAAATGTGGTGATACCTTTACTGATCAGTTAAATGTCACGAAATCAGGGACCTCGGTATTGCCCATTGTATATGGCAGTTATAGCACCGGTGCTAAACCATTTCTGAATACGGCTGTTACTCTTACCGGTTGGACAGTTACTTCCAATCCAAAAATCTGGGTGGTTAATTATACAGGAAACCTTTCGGATGTACGTTATGTAAGCTTAAACGATAAAGTGCAGCAAATCGGTCGTTATCCTGATGTGAATGCTGCCAATGATGGTTTTTTGTACAACGATGAATGCTGGGGATCTAATAAATTTAGAGATGCAAATCTAAATGTTGCCACACAGGACTGGACAGGTGCTACGGCGGTATTGTATACAAAACCCTATCGCATCGAAGGTGTGAAAGTAATTAAACATCAGTTGGATACCATTACAACCAATCCTACAACTGCACCGATTCATGTGGGTTATAGCTATACTATTCAAAATCATCTGGCAACCCTTACTACTCAGGGCGAATGGTATTTTGATAAGGTTGCTAAGAAAATTTACCTATATTCAACTTATAATCCATCTTCTGTAAAAGTTCAGGCAACTTCAAGCAAATACGGGATTTTGTTTAATTCCGCAATTACAGGTGTTACTGTGAAAAATCTGGCGTTTCAGATGGCAGACTCTATTGCAGTATCTATTAGTTCAGGTAGTTATATAACGGTAAACAACTGTTCATTTACAAATACTTTATATGGAGTTTGGGCAACAAGCAGTAGCTATATTAACGTAACTAACAATACTTTTAGTGATATTTACAACATTTCCATCGGCTCAACTTATTCAAGTTTATACATTACTGCCAATAACAATACCATCAGACGCAATTTTCTGAATCCGGGGATGAGTGATATCACCAACAATGCCTATAAAGCAGCTATTTCATTATATTGTACCAGTGCGGTAATATCCTACAACGACATTGATAGTTGTGGTTACATTGGAATTTACTACAATGGATATGGGAATACCATTTCGCATAATAAAATCGGAAATTTCAATATGCGGATGTTCGATGGTGGCGGAATTTACAGCTTTGGAACATGGTCTTATGTTCCATCATTAGCTACAAATAAATACGGTAACAACCTGATTGAGAATAATTATATTCACGATGGTATAGGTTATTTGCTTGGAACAAATGAAGGTGACTCCTATAATCGACGTCCCGGAATTTATAATGATCAGCTTACCGAGTATAATACTGTCCGAAAAAATGTGCTTTACAATACACACGGTATCCTGCTGGCTTCCAATCATCATCATACGGTTACTGATAACACAATTTATAACAGTGATGCATTTAATTCCGCACATCCTGATAAGTTAACCGTATCGATGGAAGCAACTTCGGCATATCAAACCATAACAAAAAATACGTTTTACAATTCTACTTTTAAAATTGTATTCAATCCTTACAATGGGTTTAGCGTGGGAAGAGCAAAGGACACTATTCCGCCAATGACTAATCAGGGACATCGGGTAACAAAGAACCTGTTTTATTCGACCAGAAATACCCGTCAACTACCGATGAGTTTTACCTACGGTTTTAAGAATTATAAGCAATATTTTGGGGTTTGCGACAGTAATTACTACTGGCAACCCTTTGCACTTGACACGATGGTGGCTGCGGTTGCCGACAGTGGTTACACCAAAACACGCCGATTGGTTTATGGTGTAAATCAATGGAAGAAAGGCTTTGAACCCCATTCAGTTTTTCAGTACGGAGATTATCCGTCAACTTATACTTCGCCTCAGACTAATCTGTTTGCATCCAATTCTACTTTTAATACCAATATTTCGGGTTGGTTTTATGATTCTGAAAATGTTACAAGTCCCGGCAGCTGGGTTAGTTCGGGTGGATTGGATGGAGGTTGTGCATTGCTTGACCTGACAACGGCAAATGCATCGCCGGTTTTTCTGTCGAGCGTAAGATTTTACAGGATGATTGGCACTGTGAGTGAAGGAGATGTATATTTGCTCAACTTCTCCGCCATATCCAATTCAAATACAGCTAAACTCTGTATTAATTATACAAATACCACCGGTACAAGCCCTAAAACCTATACTACCAGCACCACACGGAAAGAATACTCAATTCCGATTACTTTCAACGATAACGGTGGCGGTTCAGGTCAATACTTGTATTTTACCTTACACGATAAAGGTGCGAAAGTTTGGCTGGATAATATAACTATTCAGAAGGTGACTGTCAATCAGACTTCACCTGCCACTGCCATGCGTTTCGATGTGAATCCAACAGAAAATGCTATGCAGATAAATCTTGGTGTTACAACCTATAAAGATGTTTATGGAACTTCATATTCAGGAACTTATACGCTGGAACCTTACGGATCGAGAATTTTACAGAGTTATTCTTTAACAACTATAAATCCAACTGCTGACAAAACGACTTCTCAAAGTTTCAGGGTTTATCCATCACCAAATACTAATTCAGAACCATTAAGACTGAATATTTTTAGTCCTGATTCCCAAAAATGTAATATTCGGATTTTATCTGTTAATGGAGAATTAATGTACAATTGTCAGAATCAGATGAATGAAGGTACAACCGAAATAAATTTGCCTTCACTCAAAAAGGGTGTTTATTTATCAGAAAGTATTACTGAAGATGGTAGAGCTATGGTAACAAAATTTATTCAATAAAATTTAAGCTATTAATATATAATTACTTATGAGAAAAATATTGCTACTTTTACTTATAATTCATCTTTTCAGGGTTAATGCCCGCGATACCGATATTGGCTGGGGAGCATCCATTACTACAGATAAGAACCTATATGTTGCCACTACAGGAAATGATGCAACAGGTGATGGAACAATTTCAAAGCCTTATTTGACATTAGCTAAGGCTAAAACTGTTGCCAATACGCAAAAAAGTAGTAGTACAAGTGGAGTTACTATTTGGTTCCGGGCTGGTACGTATTCAATCCCAACAACAGTTTCATTCACAAGTTCTGATGCAGGAACAGCTGCAAAACCAATTATTTACCGGGCTTACAGCAATGAAAATGTGACTTTTACCGGTGCAAAAGCAGCTACACCTGCAAAGTGGGTTGACTATACCGGTTCAACTTCGCGTTTAAATCCGGCTGTGACTGCCGGTCAGATTCGGGAGTGTACGCTTGTCAATTTGGCTATGACGGTTACTGGACTTATGCCTGACATGATAAATGATGTGAATAATGCTTATTATCAGTACACGAATCTTCCGGGAGTTTATTGGAATGGTTCTCGACAAAAGCTGGCGCGTTTCCCGAATGATTATCCGAATTATATGGAGGTAAAAACGGTCGTTACAGGTGGTGATGCAACTACAGCAGGAGTTTTTCAATACAAAACCACTACAGCTGAACTTTACGATGCTAATATGAACAAGGTTTCTGGAAGAGAATCGGCATGGGCTTCAGCACTTTCACATGGAGTTTATTTGAAAGGTTACTGGCGCTGTAACTGGCAAATTACTACATTGAAAGTAACTGCCATTGACCAAGCTGCTAAAACTTTTACATTAAGTCCCGGAGTTACGTTGGGAAATAAATATCATCTGCCACTCGGTTCAGGTCATGAACCGTATTATGTGGTAAATTTGCTCGAGGAAATTGACCAACCCGGTGAATGGTGTATTGATGCATTGGATGGAAAAATGTATATATATGCTCCCTCAGCTATTACTACAACCAATCTGTCAATTTCGGATAATAAAAATCCTATGTTCAGTATGTCATCAGCAAGCTATATTCAGTTTATCGGTATTGAAATCATGGATAACCTCGGCAATGCTTTTAATCTGACAAATTGTAACAATATTCAAATAAACGGTTGCATGATTCACGATATTGAATATGATGCAGTTGTGATTAATGGTGGAAGTAATTGTGGAGTGTTGAGCTCAAATCTATACGACTTGGGTGCAACAGGTGTTTTGGTTGGTGCAGCAGGTTCGGCTGTTTCTTCAAGTAATCATTTCGTAACCAATTGCCATATCTATAACTTTGGTTATCAGAATAATATCTATGCCTCATCTGTTAATTTTGCATATAAAAACATCGCTCTTTTTGGCGCCAAAATGGATCACAATCTTATACACGATTGTCCTCATGCCGGAGTTTTACATGGTGGATCGAACAACCTCTTTGAATATAACGACGTGTTTCATACTTCGAAATGCTCCGACGATATGGGCGCATTTTATTGTTTCACCGACTCGAATGCCAATGGTGGTAATACGCTACGTTACAATCTGATGCACAATTCATTACAGGGCGATGGTGTTTATTTCGACCATTTCGGGCTGAATGACAAAGTGTATTCTAATGTGGCTTATCAGCTGAATCGTGGTTATATTTTTCGTGTTCACTGGAATCAGGACGTAGATAATAATATAGCTTACAAATGCAAAAGTGGATTTCTTTTGGCTATGGGTTTTCCGGGAGCCAATGCAACTAATAATGTTGCTTTAGGAAATGCCACTCAATATTCACTTTCTGATGGAACGTTGGATATATCAAATAAAAAATACTATACGATGAATCTAAAATTTACTGATGAATCAAATTTAGATTTAAGTTTGTTGCCAACTTCACAGGTTTTCAAAGATATACCAACTTTTGTGAACTTTCCGGCATCAAGTGTAGGACTTTACATTGATTCATATCGCATATCAAAATCTTTACCGGCAAATTACAAAGTTAATCCATCACTTTCAGGGGTTTATGGGTCGTAATATTACCACTAAAGCCGCCCCTCAGCCCCTAAAGGGGGAGTAAGAAATATTAGTATTGATAGTTATAACTTGAATTAAATGAAAAATATAAAAAAAGAGATTAAAAACAAAACTAATTTCAACTCCCCCTTTAGGGGGTTGGGGGGCAGCTTTATTTTATTGCTTTTGTCTATTTCCTCTTTTGCTCAAACTTCTCAAACCATCACTTTCCCCGATATTCCGGTGAAGGGCTATGGTGATACTTCATATACTTTAAACGCTACTTCAAGTTCAGGTTTGGCGGTAACGTATGTAAGTTCCAACACAACAGTAGCGACGGTAAGTGGTAGTACTGTGACCATTAAAACTACCGGTTATACGGTTATTTCAGCATATCAAGCGGGTAATGCAACTTATGCTCCTGCGATACCTGTTCCACAATTATTGGTGGTTTGTCCGAAGGCAACCCTAACAGTTACAGCTGATAATAAAACTATAACTGCCGGTTCAGCCACTCCATCACTAACCTATACCATTACAGGATACAAGAAAAATGAAACGTCTTCGGTTATAACAGGTTCTCCGGTTATTCAATCACCCGGTTCAAATCTTTCGACAGGGACATATCCCATAGTTATTAATCAGGGCTCAATGAGTACAACAAATTACGAGTATATGCTTGTTGATGGTTTGTTAACGGTAAGTCCGGTAACATCAACTCCATCATTAAATAATGAAGATACTAAAATCAAAATTTATCCAAATCCTGCATCCGATTTTATTGTAATGGAATGTGCTGAAAATGAGGTTGTTTCAATTTATGATTTGTTGGGGAATTTAGTTTTAAATGCTAAATCTACAAATAATTTAATCAGATTAGATGTTTCAAACTTAATTGAAGGAATCTACTATGTTGTTATCAATAAAAATAATACTTTAATCAGTAAAAAATTATTGATAAACCGATAGAATTCATGTATTTTTGAAGTCAATAATTCAGTTATAAATCAAATTAAATCTAATGAAATTCTATCACCGAACTGGTTTTTTGCTTCTATTAATTTCTTTTCATTTTGTAACTTACAGTCAAACCCCAATCCGTCAGTATTATCAGGAACCTACCTGGAAACCGCGCGCCATTCTTCCGTATGAAGACGCTATTTCCGGCACTTTCTGGCCTAAATCACCAGCCGTAAACAATACTTTTTCTGATCCGGGTTTTAATGAAGAGCGGCTTAGTAAAGTTCCTGCTCCTGGTGTTCATCCCCGTGTTTTGATTACTCCCGACGATGTGGAAAAAATCCGTGCCAAAGTATTGCTGGGCGACAAAGCTCCGCTGGCTTTTCAGTCGATGTGGGCAAGGGTAAGCAAATTGAAAAGTCCGTTTTATGCACTTGTTACTAAAAACGACCAACTGGGAAAAGAACTGGCCGTGCAATTGGTCGAGAAGATAAAAGCGCTCGATAAAAAACTGGATTTTATGGACAAACAGCCCGATAGTCATAATTTATGGGCTGTTGAACGTTCGATTGTGGCTATGGGCGAACCCGATCCACCAACCGAAATATGGGATTTGCTGGATTATGATTATTTAAGTGACTGGATGACAACCGATCAGCGTGAAATGGCCCGGAAAGTTATTGCCCACATTATTGAGCACCGCATTTCCAATTATCTGTGTTATCCCGACCATTTTATGATTAATAACCATCAGGGATTTGGCATGGAATATATCCGGCTAATGCTCCTGATTGAAGGCGAAAAAGGCTTTAACAAAGAGCTTTTCGAACAATCGTGCCACAAAGCCAATGCCATGCTCGACTGGTTTCTGGACGACGACGGTATGTGTTACGAATCGATAAAAGGTTGGCTCAATATTTCGGCATTCACGGCTGTCGGACTCAGGCAACGAAATCTGCTTAAACACGATCATTTACAGGCCAAAATGCGCTTTTTCCGTTCCGCAATCCGCTGGGAAAACGGCAAATGGATGATTCGTGATGAAATGCGGGCTTCGGCTTTTCATGTAATCTGGATGATGCATTATTATCATCCCACCGACGAAGCCATTGATTTTCTGTATCAGTCAACCTTTTCCACCCACGATTTCCTGACCGATCCGAATGCCAAATGGCCGAATCCGGTGGGAATTTGTACTGAATTACTGCTGCTTTATGCCGATGCCGGAATAACCGACAAATCCGGCAAACCAACTGACTGGACCATTCAGGCCAATATCAACAAACTCAATCTGCCGCTCAGCTGGATTGATAATCAGCGTGGATATGTTGACACGAGGAATTCGTGGCGCAAAGACGATTTGCACCTCGGTTTTGTGTGCAAACAGGACTTTTTTTATGGCGGTCACGAAGGCTCTGAAAACAACCGCCTGACTCTTTGGAAAGACGGTGTGAACTGGATTCAGGATAATAATATGCTGGCTACCAAAGCCACTTTTCTACAAAATATGCTCACGGTTGATGGTAAAGGTTGTCACTGGCCACCGGTTGCCGGTACCTGGCTGAGCGTGAAAGAATCGCCCGAAGGACTCATAGCCTGCGGTGATGGGAAAGATGGTTTTTCGTATACCAAAAGTATGCAGGTGCATCCGCTTTATTTTCCTTCCACTCAAATTCCGTATTACGCTCCTTTTGCTGAAGGAAATTTTGATTTGAGTCGTGATATTCAGGTTGCATTTAATCCACGAACAGTAAAGTTTAACGACGGTTATGCTCATACCGATTACGGTCCCTGGAGTGCCGAAACACGTTTGGTGGAAGCTTATAAACTCTGGAATCCAATGGAGCAATGGTATCGTACCGTTCAGTTATCGCGTGGTGTCAATCCATATCTTTTGGTCATTGACGATGCAAAAAAAGATGAAAATGCCCACGATTTTAACTGGAATATCTCCGTTCCACTGGATGTGGATTTTGTGGAGGCCCTGACGCCCGAAATTCAGTTTCAGAATACCAATCCTTCCGAAAATGTCAGCGACGATTTAATACTCGGAAAAAATACAATGTTTCGGGATGAAATATCCGGAAAATACAAACCGCAAAAAGGCGATCCGCTTTGTCTGATTCGGGTGCTCTGGCGCAATACCGATTACAGTTTTCCGGTTCCGCGTTTTGAACGTTTTCAGGGTTATCACGAAGTGGTTATTCCGGCGCATTCTGTTTCGCCTGAATTCCGCGTTTTGGTTTATCCCTATAAATTTGGGGAGCCGCTACCACTAACCAGTTGGAATGATGACCGCACCGAACTGAGCGTTAAAATAAAAGATAAAACGGATGTTTATTATATTGCAAAAACGGATGGCGGACGAACGGTGTTGACAACTGAGAGAAATGGAAAAACCATTTTGAAAAGCGATGCAAAGCCTGCACGACCGGTTTTATCGGTTCGTGATGAACGCTTTGATATCAACGATTTGCGTTATACCCGTGATGAAAACAAAGTGCCAACTTATTTAATTGATGGCACTGAAAATTTTCAGTTGGAACGGGTGGCTGCTCCGGCTCAGATTCGGTACACGCTCGATGGAAGTGAACCAACGGAAACTTCCACTTTGTACGAAAAACCAATTGTGGTGAACAAAGGCTGCGATTTAAAAGCCATTGTCGTTGATCCTCAATGGAAATCAGGAACTCCGAAAAGTGAAGTGATTTCGGCACATTTTATCCTGAAAACAGCAGAAAAAGGGCTGGCAGAAGCTCCGGCCAACAGCAAAGCAGGATTATTGGCACAGGTGTACGAAAAAAACACAAAACTTTATAACAACAAAGGTTTTTTCGAAGCGTCCAAAGTAATGATGCCAGATCTGAATCAGGAAACGGCTATTCTGACCACTTCTGTTCCGGCTTTTGAACTTCCGGCTACTGTTTCCAAACAAGCACTCGAACAACAAACCAAAGGTTTTTACCGCTTTAACGGCTTGTTTTATGCTAAAGAAAAAGGCATTTATAAATTTGACGTCAATTCCTGCGGACCGGTTACGCTTGATATTGCCGGTCAAACGGTGATTGAACATACCGGAGTCTTCCACCAGCAACAGGCTCATCGTCAGGGCGAGGTCGTGTTGGATAAAGGCTGGCAGACCTTGGAATTGGTAATTTGTGATCCCCTGTTCTGGAATATCAACAGCCTGGAACCGATGCCTTTTGAAGTAATATATTTCATAAATAGTGGCAAAATTCAGGAAATAAGTACCTCCGATTTACGTTTCGTGCCGGACTCAAAACTCCAATTAAGTTCCAAACCTGAAGTAAAATGGCTGGAACCTATTCAGAATTTGACTGTTACCGAGGCCGGCTTTGTTGCGCAAAGTTTCGACCGCACCGGCAAACGCCGCGATGCTGATTTTCTGGATATTGAGGGTGCAGAACCTTATAAAATGAGTCTTTCACAAAAGCTTGAATCGTCGGAAAGCAGGAATGTCGTTCGGGAGTTTTCGGGATATTTTTATGCACCCATGAACGGAATTTATCAGTTTCAGACCACCATTCGTGTAGGTGAAAGTGCAGGGCTTGGTGCAAAACAGGCCGGATGTCAGAATCAGCTGCGGATCAACAACGAAATTGTAGTTCAGCACGGTGTTTTTGGTCGGAATCCCGAAGGAAAAATCGGTTTGAAGGAAGGTTGGTATCAGGTTTCCATACGTTTTGGATCAAGCGAAACCACGGTGAAAGTCACTCTTCCCGATGGTCAAACCATACTGTTGAACGGACAAAACGTTTTCAGAAAAACTAACATAAAACTGAAGACCAATCCACAAGCCGGATTTTCAGGACAGCTGACCTTTGAAAAATGGGATGGAAAAACTCCTGATTATCCTGTAAATGCTGATTTTCAGATATGGATTAATCCTTCCGGCAAAATTGTGGATAGTCCGCATGGCAAAGCGCTCGAAATGCATCCCAACGACTCGAAACTTGCTGCTATGGTGGATGTGAATGTTTCGCGTGGTAATGCCAAACCGGGCATCAGAATGCATCATTTAAAAATGCGTGAGAATGAAATTTCCATTGCCTTGTGGTTTAAAACCGATGAAAAATCCGGGAAAATTTTCGGAAAAGATGGCTATAATGCCTTCGGAAAAGGCTATAAAACCGTTTCATGTAGTATTGAAAACGGACAGTTAAGTGCCTCGCCAAACCGTCTACGGGGCGGAAAAATTGAGCCAGGAACCTGGCAATTTGTGGTGCTGACAGCCAGTGAAAAAGAAATGGGATTATACCTGAACGGTGAGAAAGTAGCAACTGCTTCCGGAACCAAAGATATATCTACCGATGCACTTGATTTCTTTTTTGGACACAATGCAACTATTGCAAAATTGCAGATTTTCGACCGAACGTTAGAAGATGATGAAGTTAAGAATTTGTATAAAGCCCCCTAAATCCTCTGAAAGGGGACTTTAATTTCTATTTATCGAAACTAATAAAATAAAAAAACATGTATAATATAATTATGAAAGAAGAACTAACTTTACATCCCCTCCTTCGGAGGGGCTTGGGGAGGCTTATTGTTTTGGGACTTGGTTTATTATTGTCACTTTGTATATTCGCTCAACAACCCGATAAAACGCTTTGGTACAAGCAACCTGCACGGTTTTTCGAAGAAAGTATGGTGCTGGGAAATGGTACGCAGGGAGCCAGCGTGTTTGGCGGTACAAAAGAAGAAAAAATCTATCTGAACGACCTGACGTTATGGTCGGGTGAGCCGGGCGACGACTCAATTTATAAAGGGAAATATCAGTACCTGCCTGCCGTTCGCGAAGCTTTGGCCAAAGAAGACTATCGGGCAGCGAATGAATTGGTGAAAAAGTTGCAGGGACGTTTCAGTCAGTCGTACATGGCATTGGGAACGCTTTACTTGCATTTTAATCACGATTCGGTTGTGACCAATTATTCACGCGAATTAAATCTGGATAATGCCGTTTCAAAAGTGAGTTACACGGCAAACAAGGTTGATTATACCCGCGAATACTTTGTCTCCAATCCCGATAAAGTTTTTATTATCAAGCTAAAAGCCGATAAAAAAGGAAGTTTAAATTTCAAACTTGGTTTTGGAAGTGTAATGAAATTTGCCGTTGAAGCCAAAACAAATCAGCTGATTGCCAACGGATACGCTCCATACAATCAGGAAGCGTCGGTTGGTGGTGTGCCGGGGAAAATTTATTTCGATGCCAACAGAGGGATTCATTTCAGTACGCAAATAAAGATAAAATCAGATGGAAAAGTAGTAGGTTCCGATTCGGTTCTTACTGTAAAATCGGCTACCGAAGCAACGATTTATGTTTCCATTGCAACCAGTTTCAACGGGTTTGATAAAAATCCGGTGACGGAAGGAAAACCTTATAAAGCACTTGCCGCTAATCAGTTAGAAAATGCTTCTTCGAAAACTTATGAGCAATTAGAGAAAACACATATTGCTGATTATCAATCGTTTTTTAATCGTGTTCGGTTGAATTTGGGAAAAGATTCAACAATTAATTTGCCAACCGATGAACGTCTGAAACGCTATGCCATGGGGAAAAGCGATAAACGTCTGGAAGAACTTTATTTCAATTTCGGTCGCTATTTGCTGATTAGCTGTTCGCGGACAGCAGACGTTCCGGCAAATTTACAAGGACTCTGGAGTTATCAGGTACGTCCACCCTGGAATTCCAATTATACCATCAACATCAACCTGCAGGAAAACTATTGGCCGGCAGAAATTACGAACCTTTCTGATTTGTATTTTCCACTGATAGGATTTATTGAAAATCTGGCTAAATCGGGAGTCGAAAATGCCCGAAATTTCTACAACTGCGATGGTTGGATGGCAGCTCACAATTCCGACATTTGGGCTATGAGCAATCCTGTGGGTGACGGCAAAGGCAATCCGCAATGGTCAAATTTTACGATGGGCGGTGCATGGCTCAGCATGCATTTGTGGGAACATTTTGCTTTTACACAAGATACGGTTTATCTTCGCAAAACTGCTTATCCCTTGTTGAAAGGTGCAGCACAATTTTGTCTCAATTTTCTGATTCCCGATAAAAACGGAAAGCTAATCACTTCGCCAGCAACCTCTCCCGAAAATAAATACCTGACTCCCGATGGATTTAGCGGAGCTGTTCTTTCCGGTGGAACAGCCGATTTGGCGATTATCCGCGAATGTTTTATACGAACTATCAAAGCAGCAAATGTTTTGAAAATGGATGAAGAATTTGCAATAACCTTACAAACAGCATTGGATAACATACATCCCTACCAGATTGGTGCTGTAGGAAACTTGCAGGAATGGTACTACGACTGGAAAGACCCGGAACCAAAACACCGTCATCAGTCGCACCTGATTGGATTATTTCCCGGAGAACATATTTCGGTGGCAAAAACACCTGAACTGGCAGCGGCCTGCAAACGAACTTTAGAAATAAAAGGCGACGAAACCACCGGCTGGAGCAAAGGCTGGCGTATCAACTTGTGGGCAAGGCTATTGGACGGTAATCATGCTTATAAAATGTACCGAGAATTGCTGAAATACAAAGATCCGGATGGGGCTGTTATTAATTATCAGGGCGGAGGCGGAACCTATCCGAATCTGCTTGATGCGCACCCACCGTTTCAGATTGATGGAAACTTTGGAGGAACTGCTGCTTTGGCTGAAATGCTTTTGCAGTCGGATGAGGATGGAATTCATTTGTTACCTGCATTGCCCGATGCCTGGAAAGAAGGTTCGGTTAGCGGATTGAAAGCTCGTGGCGGTTTTACTGTTGACATAGTTTGGAAAAACGGGAAAGTCGACAGCTATCATATCCGCTCTGTAAATCCTGCAAAAGTCAATATTAATTTCAATGGAAAAACAATTGAAATCCTATCCGAAAAGTTGTAATAAGTTTTGTTTTATGATTAGAACTAAAATTTTATTGCTGATAGTTCTCAGTACTTCCGTTTTGTTTGCACAAAGACCGGAATTGAACCTGAACTGGTCTGATTTTCTTTCGCAGCACGACATTGTTTACAAACGTTTACCCGAAAATTATTACGAGGGTGCTTACGTGGGCAATGGCTTGCTTGGTACAATTCTCTACCGCGATAATTTAAAACCCAACAGCATTCGGTTTGATATTGGGCGAAGCGATGTGTACGACCACCGATCCGCAGAAATGCTCAAGGGAAAATACCCGAGCGGAAAAGTGCGGCTTCCCATTGGACAACTTTTGTTGAGTCCGGTTGGTATTATTTCCAAAACGGACTTGCGGATTGATTTGTGGAATGCCGAAATCCGAGGCACAATCACAACAGACAAAGGAAAGATTGAACTTTCGTGTTATGTGCCTTCCGATGAGCGCTTTATTGTATTAAAACTTCGCAACGATAAAGGCGAAGAAGCTGCATCCCTTAGTTTCCGCCCGGAACAGGGAAACAGCTCCCGCCCCGAAATCCGCATCAATAAGAGCCTTATTTATGAACCGAATCCGCCCTTTGTTGTAGAAAAAATAAAAGGAACAGAGGTGGCGACTCAGCCGCTTTTGATGGGCGATGATTACGCAACGGCATGGAATGAAAAGAAATTATCAGATGGGAGCCGTTCAGTTTATATCACCGTTGCCAATCGCTGGGCTGATAAATTATCGCCCGGTTCAGGTTCGGCAGGCGATGCGGTTTCTGTTTTGCATGCAGCCCGAAAAAAGGATGAAGCGACCGTCAGAAAACAGCACCGCGACTGGTGGCACAACTATTATCAGGCGAGTTTTGTAAGTTTCCCCGACAAGCGGATTGAAAGTCTTTACTGGATTCAGCAATACCGCCTGGGAAGTGCCGGACATCCCGGAAAACCGGTGATAGACCTGATGGGGCCCTGGTACCTTCGCTCAGTCTGGACGGCTATGTGGACCAATCTGAATGTGCAGCTGGCTTATTATACCACCGGAATCAGCAATCATTTGGAAATGGAAGAGCCACTTTTTCAATTGCTCGAACGCCGCAAAGATCAGTTGGTCAACAATGTACTTGCTGCTTTTCGGGATGATTGTGCTGCTTTGGGAAATCCGGTGGGTTACGACGATTTAGAGGCAAGCGTTGGATTGTACACCGACCCAAACTCCAAAACCAAAATGAGTTTGATAGCACTTCCGTGGCTGATGCAGGAATATTACATTCATTACCGAATGAAAATGGATGATAAATTGCTTCGGAATTCGGTTTATCCACTGATGCGGAAAGCTTTTGCGGTTTATGCCAGAACTTTGTACAAAGGCGATGATGGAAGCTATCATCTGCCGCTTTCTTTTTCCGACGAATATGGCGAAGATGTGGATGTGAGTATGAATCTGGCACTGGCTCGATGGGGCTTTAAAACGCTGATTGACTGTGCCAATCGCCTGAAAATCGATGACCCGATGCTTCCGCGCTGGAAAGATTTACTCGAAAATATGACTCCTTATCCGGTGGATGAACGGGGGTTGAAGATCGGAAAAAACCTTTCGTTCGACCGCCCACACCGGCATTACAGCCATTTATTTTCCATTTTTCCGTTATATGAAAGCAATATCGAAAATCGCCCGGACTTTATTCCGATCATGAAAACATCGCTGCGCAATTTTACCGGTTTGGCGGGCGACAGTTGTATGTTTAAATTCACCGGCGCATCCTCGCTTTGGGCTGCACTGGGCGATGGCAATGAGACACTGAAATGGCTGAACCGCTCTATTCAGTTCGTGAAAAAGGGCCCGACCTTTACACCCAACGGATTCTATAGCGAAAATGGCTGGCCAACTTTCGAATCGCCTGTTTCGGCGTGTCGTGCGGCTTTGGATATGTACATTCAAAGCTGGGGAAACAAAATTCGGGTATTTCCGGCCATTCCTGATGTATGGAAAGATGCTTGTTTCTATAACTTACGAGCCGAAGGTGGCTTTTTGGTTTCGGCAAAACGAACCGGAGGGAAAACCGATTTTATAACTATTACCAGCGAAGCAGGTGAACCCTGCCTGTTGAAAACGGATATGGAAAATCCGGTTGCTGTCGGCAATAAAAATCTGAAAATAAATAAGTTATCTGAACATGAATATGCTGTCGAACTCAAAAAAGGCGGAACTGTTACTTTAATAAACAAAGGGCAAAATCCGGCCTTGCTTATTGAACCCATAACTTCAAAATTTAATACTCAGCAATATTTCGGAATTGCCGAATAATTTTATCAATTCAAAATAATGAACAAAAAAACGATCCTTTTCGTCATTCTAATTTGCATAAGCAGTTTAATATCATCACAAAACGGCACTTTTAAAAGCTTCAGCAACGATGAATTAGCTGTCGGCGACCCCCGTCTGAGCGAAATGCCAAGCCGGAAGGCCGGAGTAGATGATGTGCTGAACGGAACTTTGAAATGGACAAATCCCTACAAAGAAGTTCTGAAATACGATACCGACGGTTTTGATTATAGCCGTTTGGGGAAAACCCCTGCCAAAGGCATTCATCCGCGCATTTTTACGTCACCGGCTGAATTTGGTGATGCAAGAAAACGCCTTGAAACCACACAGCTCGGAAAAATGATAGTGCCGGTAGCCAATAAGCTGAACAAAGAAATGCGTGACGGGAAAGGAAAATTTGGCAAGGTGTACGCACAACTTTTACAGGGAGAAATCACTCTTGAAGATGCCAAAAAGTACTCGTCTGATTTTGTCAATCAGCTAACCGTACAGGCCTATTTAGCCCAACTTTATAACGACAAACCGTTGTTTGAAGAAAGCGCGCTGGTAGCCGGAAATTTTATCCGTAGTTATGATAAGTATCTCGATGGGCTGGAAGTGGTCGTTGGTGAAGAACATGAAATCAAACAAGCCTTATTTTGGTGTGGATATTTACCGCGGTTATATGATTTTACGGCTGCCGGATTGAAAAAATCGGACAAAGAAGTGTACCTGAACATGGTTGCTAAAAACCTGCAGGGCAAATACCTGCACGGAATGGATCTTCCATCGCACTGGCAACGCTGGAATCACATGGCTATGTCGCTCAGTTTTCCGCTTACATTGTATTCGGTGGAGAATGAAATTTTGGTTGATAAACGACTGCTGGACCGCTCGCGCGACCTGGCTGAAAATTATTTCACGTATCAGTTTTCGGCGGAAGGCATGAGTACCGAAGGCATGACTTACACCATTGGTCAGGCTGAAGCGTACAACGGTTTTCTGGCAGCCATGGTGCGTCGGGGCGATAAAAATTTCTTCGCGCATCCCCATTTCCGAAAATTTGTTGATTGGGCGGTTTATTCTTTATCCGTAAATTCCGATGGACTTTGGTTTACTTCCGGCGATACCGGCTCGCGCACTCAGCTTCAGTGGACAATTATGCTTATTTACAAATATTACTTCCCGAAAGATGCTAAGGTGGATTATATTTATGCCAATACCTTGCCAAAATCTATCAACAAAGTGCCGGATGTAATAGCCTATGTTTTTGCTACCGACCCTGATAAAACCAAAGAGGCGTATAACGGTGTGCCACCGGTGGAAATGCCGCTTACCTACAGCGTACCTTCGCGCGGCGCATTTATTGCCCGAAACGCCTGGGGAAAACAGGCGGTTAAGTTCGGGCTGGAAGGACGACAGGACACTTACTTTATTTCGCACGACCACAGCGACCGCGGTGCATTCACACTTTCGGGTGCAGGTCGTGAATGGGTGGTGGATGGCTTCCGCAGCACACAAACGCAGTATCACTCAGCCATTACCATCGACGGACGTGGACAGGGATATTTTGCCACTCCGGCTACGTGGCTTGATTATAACGATTCAAATGCCGGAACTTTTGGTGTGATTGATTACAAATATTGTTACGACTGGATGTGGCTGAAAAGTCCGGTGGCGGATATTATGCTGGGCAAAGAAGTTTCTCCTCGTTGGAAAACTGGTGTTTATGCCGAAACAGCTGCTAACCTGACAAAGTATTATCCCAGCGAAAAACCGGAACGTGATCCGCTTCGGAAAGTGGCTGAAATGTACAGTGGAAATTTGCAAACTAATCCGCTTTACTGGGGCGAAGACAGCTGGCCTATGCGGTTGAAAAACTATCCGGTGGAATATGCCTTTCGCACAGCCGGATTGGTGAAAGGCAAACACAGCTATGTGCTGATTGTTGATGATTTGAAAAAGGACAATCAGGAACGACTGTACGAATGGAATTTGCCAATGCCAATGGATGTGGAACTGGTTACTATCAAACAACTGGCTGAAGTTGAAATGCAAACTTCGCACCTGAATCTTGGCTTTAATAAAATATCCGGACTCCGAAAAGCAGGCGATTATGATATTATTCTGGGCGATAAACGAATGAAACGTGATAATCGTGCTGTTGATAATACCGGTGGTGGCGAATGGAATGCCGGCAGGTATTTGCCTTCGAAAGGCGATCCACAACTCTTAGTCAGAGTGCTGGATAAAACCGTAGCTCCACGCCCCAACCTGGAACCCAACCCGCGACTTGAAGTGCTCGAAAATATCAAAACCGAAGATATGCATCAGTTTTACCTCCGTACCATGGGTCCCATAAAACGACTGGTAATTCCGTCTCGCGGAAACGTTTCGAACTTCAAAGTACTGCTTTTCCCTTATTTGCAAGGCGATGAACAACCCCTTACCGAATGGAACGCTGACCGCACCGAACTCACCGTAAGCTGGAGCGACCAAAAGGATGAATTTTCTTACAGTAACGGAAACGACAAACGCACACATGTTAAGCTGGTGCGGGATGGAAAAGTGATTTTTGACTTGTAGAAAGATTTTTTTCGTCTTTTCTGAAAGGTATATATTTGCAATTTCAACATTCTGATAAGTCAGAAATGTATTTTTGATCGGATGAAACAATTCTACTATTATTTGGTATAATTGTTTTATCCGTTCTTATTTCTTCCTTGTATTTTTGTTTTTGATAATTCATAACCGAGAATAAAAAAATCAACTAATAATTAAATTTTAATCAACATGAAAAAAATCTTACTTTCAAAAAGAATGTTGAGTGCATTTATTATTGCAACTCTTACATTAACTTCTTTATCTGCTGCCAACTGGTTTGTGAAAGCAAATGCTTCCGGTACCGGAGCAAGTTGGGATGATCCTTGTAATATATCTGTAATTACCGGTACTCCGGCAGGTATTGCAGACGGCGATGTAGTATATATGGCTGCCGGAACTTACGAAAGTTCAACTTCAAAATCAATTGTAAATTATATTTCTATAATAGGAGGTTATCCGGCAAGTTCTTCCGGAACAAGTTTACCAGCCCGTAATTTAGTAGCAGATTCTACTGTTTTCGTGCCTTCAACAGGTGGTACTGCACGTTGTTTGGTACTGAATGCTACAACTGCTCCGGGTTTAAATAAAATTGTATTGGATGGACTTCACTTTAGAGGTTTCACCATGACAACAGGTAACGGTGGTACTGCAATTAGTATTACTACAGCTCAGTCGAATATTGACTTTAAAAATTTAAGTTTTAAGAATAATATATCGTTGAATGCCAATGGTGGTGCAATCTATATGGGTGTTTTTGCATATAATATTACAATATCTTTTGATAATTGTAATTTCATAAATAATCAGGCAAACGTGGCGCCAACAATTGCTAATGGCTATGGTGGTGCAGTCTATTTCAATAATGGCACGACTGCTAAAACTGTCAATTTTACAAATTGTAATTTTAAGTACAACAAAGCGTATATGCGTGCTGCAGCAGTTTATTATACACAAACTTCAACTTTATCTTTCACTGATTGTATGTTTGATACCAACCAACTCACAAACGCAACAGATGCAGCGAGTTCAGGTGGTGGTTTCTATATTGCTGGTGGTGGTTCGGCTGGGGTTACCTTGAACACAACACGTTGCGTCTTCGTAAATAGCAATAGTACACAATACGGTTCTGTAATTTACTTCAATACCACTCCCAAAAACACGCTAAATATGACTGACTGTAGTTTGATTGGCAATTTCGCTTCAAGAACGACTTCGACTCGAGCAGCAATTGATTGTGGCAATTTTGTGACTACCTTGGGTGGTTCAATCACTGGTTCTGTATTATCGAACTACAATTGGTCTGGTGGTGTAAAAGCCTCGAATAAAGCTGATTTTATGGCTGGTTTGGCTTTAGCGAATTATGATAATACTTTTACGTTTTCAAATTCTATATTAAATGGAGTTTACATTAGTTCGAGCAATGCTTTGGCTGCTGTTACTGCACCCAGCATTTATACAACTACCGGTTATCTAGCTGATTCAACTATCGTATTAGCCCTTTCTGGCGATTTGAAAATTACCGATAAAATTGTGTTTAATAAAACCTTTGTTGGTGCAGCAAATATTGGGTCTTATATCCACACTCAGATTTTTGATGTAAAGCGCAACACCGGAAAGGCAATGACGTTAAATACAACTATTCCTTATGGATATAAGATTACAGTGAATGGTACAGATTATTCGGTTCCGGGATTAAACGTTATTCAAATCGCTGCTTCCGGAAGTGATCCGGTTATAAGTTTTTCTGCAGTTGCTGTCACCGCAGCCAATCCGGCTAAGGAATCAAATCTGAACTTCAGAATACAGAATGATAACGTGATTATCAGTGGTGTTCATACTGGTACAAAAGTGGGTTTATTTAATGCAGCCGGTCAGATTCTTTCTAACCAGGTGGCTAAAACTGATAATATGACATTGACAAACTTACATTCCGGAGTTTATATTCTTACTATCGGAACTGAAAGACTAAAGTTTGTGAAATGATTTTTGTAGTAGTTTAATAAGTGAAAGTCCTGTATGATCTATGTCTACAGGACTTTTTTTTGCTTGTTTGATTATTGTAAATCGCAGATTGAAACTATATTCTTATGATTTGAAACCAAAATCATATTGTGTTTTCAAATTATAATCTATTTTTGTTGTGAAATAATATCTTAGTTGAAATTTAATGAAAAAAAAATACTTATTCCAGATTCTTTTTGTTATTGGTGGTTTGATTGCAAGTGTGTCAATCCATTCTCAAACTTGGGAAGCCGACCTCAACAAAATCGGCCAGTCACAATCAGGAGGATTTGATTATCAGTGGAAAAATTTCACGTCGGCTGAAGTGGGTACCCGTACCTGGACTTTTGACTATAGTGGCGTACGAACCATTAAACATGCTCCGGCAGTGGGAGTTCACCCACGCATTTTCTTCAATCCTGAAGATACTTCGGATATCCGCATTCGCCTCAATACCACCATAAATGGTAAAGAATTGAACCGCAAACGTCATGCTTTTACTACCCTGCTGAATTTGGGTTATAGCGGTGGTACATACAGTAGTAGTGCATCTTATGCCAAAAATAGTTTAGGTCAAACTTATGTTTCCAATTCCGGTTATTGGGATATGAAACCCATTTATGATACTTTTGCTGCCGGTGATACCACGGGCTATACACTCGTAAAACTAAAAAACGGAGGTTCGACAGGTGCCTTCTCCAATATGCTTTCCATGGAGGCCTTTGAATGTTTAATTTACAAAAACAATTATGACCCCGATACCAAAATGACTTATTTGGCACGGGCTAAAAAATTAGCCAAAGCTATGACAGCATATGCTTTTGCAGCATCGTGTTATGGATTGAGTGCCGTGAATTATACCAAAATAGGCGGAATGGCATTCCCAATTGCTTACGACCTGAATTATTGGGCTATGACAGACGGACAGCGCGATACGATTCGTAAAGCTATTGCGATGATTATTCCGGACGATCCCCGGTATGGCAATACGGTGGAACCCTACGCCACTCTAAGTAACTGGACAGCACTGAACAGCTTTGAAATTATTCCAAATCTGGCTATCGAGGGCGAATCAGGTTATAAACCAACCCTCACTCACGAATGGGCCAAAGTTTTCTATAAATTTGTATCGTATGGTTTTTACAGCAGCGGTTGTGGCTGGGAAGGTTTGGGTAAAAATTATATGAATACCGGATATCAGATTGCTATGGCTCGCCGTGGCTACAGTATGCTCGGACATCCTCATATGCGGGCTTTTGGAAGTAATTATTTACCAGCACTAAGTCAGCCTTTCGGTTATTCCTTTACCGGCGATGATGCTCTGGGTGGAAGCGGAACGAATGTTCAGCTTGGTAAATATAAATTCTCGGTTATTGATGCTGTGGGCTTCAAATGGGCTTATCCCAATGATGATGGCGTGGATTTTATGTGGCGGAATTATGTTGGTAATATTGTAAGCAATCAGGAAGTGG
The DNA here is from genome assembly GCA_037144275.1 of Paludibacter sp. Taxonomy (GTDB): domain Bacteria; phylum Bacteroidota; class Bacteroidia; order Bacteroidales; family Paludibacteraceae; genus Paludibacter. The sequence continues at coordinate 36,072 of JBAWXD010000012.1, forward strand.
CGGATTATGCCGGTGGTGTAATGGATCCCTGTACGACCAGTTATCACGATTATTTTGCAGTGCTTCAGGCTTATATAACTGACTGGACGGCAGTCGATTTCAGCGCTAAAGCACAAATTGCTTTGAAAAACCTCGATTTTTTTGAAACCGATCGTGGACAGGTGATTTTTCGTAGTGACTGGAGTATAAATGCCCTGCAGACTATATTCAATGTGCGTCAGAATCTGGGTGGACATACTAACGCCGACCGGAATAGTTTTACGCTGAGTTCCCACGGACGAATCTGGGTTCCCTTACGTTCGGCTCCGGGTAGTGCCTATTACGATGTGTCGGAAGCTCACAGCTGTTTGTTTGTAGATGATTCGGCGATGATAATTACCAATTTGGAAGGGAATAAACTCCGTCAGCCTGCAAAACTACTCAGCTGGTCGGGTAGTGATAAATTCTCACAAGCCACAGGCGATGCCACTTATGCTTATTCGTGGGAGTGGAGTTGGAGTGCTTTAGCAGCAGGGAAAGATAATCCTTTGTTGGGAAAGGTCGATGCAGGAAAACAAGCGTGGACAAAAGTGACTGAAAACCTGAACACATTTCGTGTAAACCAGTCGTCCGAAAATTTTTACTCCATACCGTTTTATGAATTTGGGGCATGGAATTCGCCTACCGGATACCGCGAAACCATAATCAAACGTCCATATAATGTGATGGAAAAAGTGTATCGCACCATTTCAATGATTCGTGGTACTCATCCGGCTTTGCTTATTGTAGACGATGCAAAAAAAGACACAAAATCACACACCTACAAATGGACCATGCAATTGGCTACCGATGTTGTCATAGAATCATCCACAGATAAAGGAAACGGCATGTACGATGTGGTACTGAAAGAAAGTTCGGGAAACCGAAAATTGTTGGTCAGGATGCTGAATCAGAACGACTATGTTTCAGGAACTGTTCCGGCAAAAATTGACACCACCTGGTATACAACCGGCGATGGCAAAAGTTACAAAAACTACCGCCTGGTTTGTGAGTCAAAAAGTATTTCGCCTGATTTTAAAGTACTTTTATTTCCGCATCTTGCAGGTGAATCACTACCCACAACAAGCTGGAATACCGATAAAACTAACCTGAATGTAAGTTGGAGCGATCAGACTTCGAACCTGGCTTTTAGTGTGGTAAATGGTCTTACCCATGTGAGTTTACTGGCAACGGATGTTACCGGTTTGAGTTCAGATAAAACTGAATTGATTGTTTCACCTAATCCGGCATCGAAAACAATTGTCTTGAAGGATGTTACAGATTCGACGATTACAATTTCCGATTTATCCGGCAGGGAAAAAATGAAATTTCTAAGTAAAAATAATGATATTGATATCAATGTATCTACCCTACCATCAGCCTGTTATATCTTGAAAATAACGAAGGGAGTATCAGAAAGACAGGCTAAACTGTTGATAAATAATTAGAAAGCAAATTATGAGGAAATTCTGTACTTCCCGAAATGCTTTCATAATGCTGTTGTTGTGTTTCATCTCCTTCAGCATTGAATTGACTGCCAAAACCGTTTTGGTTTCTACAGAGACTGTTCAAAACAGTATTTCTCCTGATTCACTACTGCGTGGACCTGAAATGACGGATGTAGTGGTTAAAACTATCGGAAGCGAAGAAGTAAAAATTTTCTATCTTAAACCTACCGACTATAAACTAGGAGAAAAACGAACAGCTGTCGTGTGGATTCATGGTGGTGGCTGGACGGGTGGAAGCACAGAAAGTTTTTTCCTGCATGCCCGCTATTTTGCATTTCGTGGTGCTGTGGGTTTTTGCATTCAATACCGTCTGGTGAAAGCAAATGGCACAACGGTTGCCGATTGTGTGGCCGATTGCAAATCCACCATTCGCTATATTCGCGAACATGCTGCCGAGCTGGGCATTGACCCCGATAAAATTGTTGTGATGGGCGATTCGGCCGGAGGTCATTTAGCTTCCTGTCTGGGAACTATTGATGGATTTGATGACCCGACCGACAATCTGAAGATAAGCGCCAAACCCAATGCCATGGTATTGTATAATCCCTTGTCCGATTTTACCACCAGTGTTTTTATCAACAGGATTATTGCTGGCGCTGCACTCGACAAAAAACCGACTCCAGAAAGTCAGATTCCAACAAAAGAACAGACTGAATTAGCCAAAAAGCTCTCACCACTTTATAACATTCATAAAAATCAGCCTCCCACGCTGGTTATGCACGGAACTGATGATACAGTCATTCTTCCCGAACAATCGCTGCAATTTACGGAAGCTATGAAAAAAGCAGGGAATTCCTGTAAACTGATTCTTCTACCAAATACAACTCATGCTTTCGTTTGTGCCAACTGGAAAGCACCGGAAGAAGTGGTGGTCAGCGCTATTCGCGAAGCAGATAAATTTCTGATTTCATTGGGATTATTAAAAGGAGAACCAACGTTGATGGTATCAAAAATACCGGCTTGGATTCCGAAAGGACAAAAGAAATAAACCCGATGAACTAAAACCATGAAAAAAATCAGTTCCGTAATTTTTTTAATCTGTTTGTTTCTGTCTGTAAATCAGACAAAAGCCCAATCGGAGCATTCAAATAATGTTTCAGAAATTAAAATAGACAGCTTACTTTGGGATTTAAATAAATTGAGCGAAGCACCGGCATTTAGCTGGTTAGATAATAAAAAATCGGTTCGTTCACTAGCTTTTGATGGTCTGATTTACAATGGCAAACCTACCCGTATTTTTGCATATTATTCCAATCCTGCATTGATTCGTGGCATATCTGCTGGAAATCACAAATATCCCGGCGTTATTTTGGTGCATGGCGGTGGTGGCAAAGCCTTCAAAGAATGGGTGGAAAAATGGGCAGCCGGTGGTTATGCAGCGTTGGCAGTGGATTTAAGTGCCACCGGCGGCAACAAGGATAAGTTTGATGGTAATGGGCCCGGACAGGATAAAAAAGAGAAATTTGAGGATATTGCGCTGGGTGATTTACGGAATATGTGGAGTTATCATGCCGTGGCGGATGTCATTTTGGCTCATTCCCTTTTGCTCAGTTTCCCCGAAGTGGATGCTGATAAAACGGTGGTTACCGGTATCAGTTGGGGAGGATATCTGACCTGTTTGGCAGCTTCGCTCGACAGCCGATTTAAAGCCGCTGCACCGGTTTATGGTTGTGGTTTTTACAACGATTGCGTATTTCGGAGTGATTTAGCAAAAATGTCATCCACCGACAATATTAAATGGCTGAGATACTTCGACCCTTCATCCTATTTGGCTTATGCAAAGTCACCATTTTTATTCATAAACGGGAATAAAGACGCCTGGTTTTATGTGAATGCGTATCACAAAACCTATTCGTTGATAAAACCTGAGCTACGAACCGTTACTATTTTTCCCGATATGAAACACAGTCATTCAGATGGTTGGGCTCCCGAAGAAATTAAATGCTTTTTTGAAAGTGTGTTGAACGGAGGCTATCCTCTTCTAAAAACGGGCGAAGTTCAACGCGTAGATTCTGTTCTGATAGTGCCTTTTCAAACGAATATATCTGTTTCATCAGCTTCGTTTTATTATTCAAATGACCTGACCAACCAGAATTCCAAACGCCAATGGAATGAACTTAAAGTAAGTGTTGACAACAAAAGCAAAACTATCGTTTGCAAAAAACCGGAATTTAAAATTGGGTTTTTCACTCTGAAAGATGTTCGAAACCTGAGTGTTTCAAGCGGA